>JAVBRW010000165.1:0-5776 GCA_031547475.1 Planctomycetota bacterium | reverse complement strand
TAATGCGAAATGAACGCAAAACCGCCGGTAACGCCGACAAAGGGCGTCCAGCGCGATGGGTTCTTGAAATCGTAGTCGGCCCCGATATCGAGCGTCCGGATCCGCACCTTCTGATAGGAATGGGCAGTATAATCAGTCGAGACTTCCGAATAGGTGAATCGGGAATAGGTATCCATCTCCGCATTTGGGCCAGTGGCGAACGCGATACCCAGCGTTATGGGGAACTTTTCGCCGAAGTTGTATCCGAGAGTGATGGTGCCTGCCGGGCCGCTTTCGGTGTGGTCGCTTGAATAGCGGTGGCTGGACGTGAAAAGTCCCGAATCCAGCGTAGCGCCGGCGTCGGCCATAATCTTCCACTGGTATCCGGCCTTGAGCCCGATCACCCACCCCCGACAGATATTGTCAACATCGAGATTGAGGTACGCCAGCGCGTTATCGCTTTTTGCCGATTTTTCCTGCGCGGTCGCCGGAGCGGCCGCGATTGCCAATATGAATAAAACAGCAAGCAGAAGTTTTTCGCGCATATTCAACCCCCATCGTATATCCCTTGTTTCATCACTACATAATATGCCAAATCCGATGGGATTGTCAAGAATGTTATCGAGTGGCATGCATGTTTTGTCGCGTTTTCCCTTCCCTATGATTTGCCTTGCACCCGAATGAAAAACGCGGTATTTTCTAATCCTTCGTAAACAATGATGAAAGGGCACGGCATGCAGGTACTGGTTCTGGAGGCAAGCACCAGCGCGGCAAAGGCATTGGTGTACGACGACGCGGCCGGCGTGGTGGCGACCGAAAGCGAAAACTACCCGCCCGCCATCGACAAGGGCGGCGTCCACGACGCCCACCAGGTTTTTCTCGCCACCATGCGGCTGGGCAAGAAAGTGGCGGCCGGGCGGGACATCGCCGCCGTCGGCGTCGGCGGCGTCTGGCACAGCATCATGGCGCTGGACAGCGGCATGAAACCGGTCACGCCAGCCTATCTCTGGAATTTCACCGGCACCGACGCCATCTGCCGGAGCATCCGGAACCGGAAGGAAAAAGCCCGCGAAATCTACCGCAACACCGGTTGCATGCCCAATATCACCTACCAGCCCTATGGCATTTTGTACATGAAGCAAAACGGCCTCGATACCAAAGGCAAACTGTTCGCCAGCCAGGCCGGCTACAATTTCTTCCAGCTCACCGGCGAGCGGCTCGAGTCGAAATGCATCGTGTCCGGCATGAGCCTGTTGAACACCCACAAACTGGTCTACGATCAAGGCATCATGGACTTGTGCGGCATCGAGGCCGAACAGCTCGGCACGCTGGCCGATTACCGGGACACCCGGCCGCTGTCGAAGGCGGGGGCCGAAATCCTCGGCGTCAAGGCCGGGATACCGGTGGTGCCGCCGCATTCGGACGGCGCTTTGAACCAGCTCGGCAACGGCGCCATGAAAGCGGGGCGCATGACCTTCTCGGTCGGCACCAGCGCCGCCATCCGCTTGTCTACGGACAAGCCCATCCTGTCCGATCCGCCCGCCACCTGGTGCTATGTCGGCGTCAAGGGCTGGCTGTCCGGCGCCGCCACCAACGGCGCCTGCAACTGCGTCAACTGGTTCAAGGAAACCTTCCTCCAGAACAAATGGTCGTGGCCCGAACTCGAGCGCGATCTGCTGTCGGACGCCCGCACGCCCGTGTTCCTCCCCTTCATTTTCGGCGAACGCTGCCCGGGCTGGGAAGACACGCGCCGGGGCGGTTTCCAGGACGTGAACGCGTCCGACGGCGTCACCGCGCTGTTCCGCGCCGTGTCGGAAGGCGTGCTGTTCAACGTCTTCCAGTGCTATCAGATTTTGACCAAACTGTCCGGCACGCCGGACCGCATCATCCTGTCCGGCGGCATTCTCAATTCGAAAGGCTGGGTGCAGATGGCGGCCGACATTTTCCAGCGCGAAATGTTCCTGTCCGACAACGCCAACGCGTCCATGCTCGGCGCCGCCGCCCTTGGCCTGCACGCCGCCGGCGGGCTGAAGGATCTCGACTCGTTCGGCGATATTCCCCTCGACAGCGTCAAGCCGAGGGCGGAGGCGGCGGGCGGGTACCGGCGCAAATTCGAGCGCTATCTCGAATGGTACGGGTTGAACGCCGATTCGAAATGATTGCGAATCGAACAATGGTGGGGGTGTCTGTGAAAGGGCATGGCATGTTTCAATGGCTTTTCGCTATTGTCGTGATTTTACTTGTCATATCGACTATTGTTAATTTGATTGTCGTTACTCTTGCCCAGTTTAATGCCAAAAATAAATTCCATCGCCAATTGAATTCTCAGGATATCAATTCCAATTCTGACAAAAAAAAGAATGCATGACTCATTAGAAACGGGGATTTTACAATGAAGGTTCTCGTCACACCGCGCTCATTCGGCAAAAGCGATCCCGCCGCGTTCGACATTCTGAAAAACGCGGGTTTCGAAATAACCGTCAACGACTCCGGCGGCATTCTCGACCGGGACGCTTTGGCCGCCCGGCTGGCCGATTGCGACGGCGTCGTCCTCGGCGTCGATCCGCTGGACGCCTCCGTCATCGCCCGCGCGCCCAGGCTGAAAGCGGTCGCCAAATACGGCGTCGGCGTCGACAACATCGATCTCGATGAATGCAAAAAGCGCGGCATCAAGGTGTCCCGGACGGTCGGCGCCAACGCCAGCGCGGTGGCCGACTACGCGTTCGCCCTGATGATGGCGACGGCGCGGCAGGTGGTCCGCATCGACCGCATGTGCCGCCAGCGCGACTGGTCGAAAATCAACGGCCTCGACATTTACGGCAAAACCCTCGGCCTGCTCGGCCTCGGCGCCATCGGGAAGGGCATGGCGGCACGCGCCTCCGGCTTCGGCATGAAAGTGCTGGCCTACGACGTGTTCTGGGACGACGCCTACGCCAAATTCTCGGGCGTTGTCCGCGCCACCCCGGAGGAGATTTACCGTCAGGCCGATTTCATCAGCCTGCATGTGCCGCTGACGGACGTTACGCGCGGCATGATCGGGAAGGACCAGCTTTCCATGATGAAAAAGACCGCCGTCATCGTCAACACCGCCCGCGGCGGCATTATCGACGAACCGGCGCTCCTCGAAGCGCTCCGCAACCGCACCATCTACGGCGCCGGCATCGACGCGTTCGAAAAAGAGCCGCCGGACGAGGACGGCTGGTTCTGCCTCGACAACATCGTCATCGGATCGCACTCGGCCGCCTCCACCAACGGCGCCACCGAAATGATGGGCACCATGGCGGCGGAAAACCTGGTGCGGGATTTGGCGTGAAAACGATGTGTTGAAACGGCATAATACGCATAATGAAATGTAGCGGCGCATTTATGTAAGGGCCTGTCAGGAAATAACTATGGCAACTTTTCAACAGAAACGCAGCTATAGCGCATTCGATAAAGGCCCAGGTGCTTCATTTATTATCTGACAGAACCTAAGCACGGTTATAGGAGATCATCCATGAACTACCAATTCAAGGAAGCCACCGCCCCCAACGGCCTCAGCGACGCCGAAATCAGGGCGGAACTGTCCAATTGGCTCAAGCGCCACCCGAAGCTGGACAAGATCCTCATTCTGCCGCCCGACATCACCCGCTTCAACTCCTACGCCGGCCCCATCACCCGCATGCTGTGCGAAATGAACCCGAACGCGAAGATCGACATCATGCCCGCCCTCGGCACCCACGTCCCGGTCACCGAGGAGGAAATGGACAAGATGTACGCGGGCGTTCCGCACAACTTTTTCCACCCCCACAACTGGCGCACCGACATCGCCCACATCGGCGACGTGCCGGCCGAGTTCGTCAAAAAGGTGTCGGAAAACTGGATGAAGGAATCCATCCGGGTCGAGATCAACAAGCGCCTGTTGGACAAATCGTACGATCTCATCATCTCGGTCGGGCAGGTGGTGCCGCACGAGGTGGTCGGCATGGCCAATTACAACAAGAACATTTTCGTCGGCTGCGGCGGCAGCTCCATCATCAACGCCAGCCATTATCTCGGCGCCTTGTACGGCATGGAAAACATGATGGGCCGCGATTTCACGCCCGTCCACAAGGTGTTCGACTACGCGGAAGAGCATTTCTGCCGCGACATCCCGCTTCTCTACGTCCTCACCGTCACCGCGCCGAACCAAACCGGCGCCAATGTCCGCAGCCTCGCCGTCGGCCGCGACCGCGCCATGTTCTCCGCCTCGATCAAGGTGAGCCAGAAATACAACCTCAACTTCCTCGATCAGCCGCTGAAGAAAGTGGTCGTCTATCTCGATCCGGAAGAGTTCCGCACCACCTGGATCGGCAACAAATCGGTGTACCGCACCCGCATGGCCATCGCCGACGGCGGCGAACTCATCGTCATCGCGCCCGGCGTCCACCGTTTCGGCGAAGACATGACGAACGACGCGCTGATCCGCAAATACGGCTATTTCGGCCGGTACCAGGTGCTGGAAAACGTCAAGAACAACCCGGATCTCGCCGAAAACCTGAGCGTCGCCGCCCACCTCATCCATGGCTCGTCGGATGACCGTTTCTCCATCACCTACGCGCCCGGCCACCTGACCCGCCGCGAGACCGAGGGCGTCGGCTTCCGCTACGCCGATCTCAAGGAAACGCTCGCCAAGTACGATATTTCCAAGGTGAAACCGGGCATGAACCATGTCGGCGGCGAAGACATCTATTACATCGCGAACCCGGCGCTCGGGCTGTGGGCGGACAGGAATAGGTTCGAGAAATCGGGAAAGTGAGACAGAGCACTGCAGGAATAAGCGCATCGTACATTGGTAGGGGCGGCCCTTGTGGCCGCCCGCGTTTCGCAAACGAATGCCTTGTTTCACAATCAGTTCGTATATGAAAGGCGGGCGACCACAAGGGTCGCCCCTACCAATGTACGATGCGTTTGCCGCAGTTCATGAAGGCAACCACGTATGCCCGAGCAAAAACCCTACCTTTCTCCCACCCCCGACGGCGGCCTGTATTGGGGCGAACTGGTCGAAGGCGTGCTGCTCCGCCGCTACAAGCGGTTTTTCGCCGACGTGCGGCTGACAAACGGCGAGGAAGTGATCGCCCACACGCCGAACACCGGATCGATGAAAGGCTGTTCCGAACCGGGAAGGAAAGTGTGGCTGTCGCGGCACGACGATCCGAAGCGTACGCTGAAATTCACCCTGGAAATGATAGACATGCCCGGCGCCGTCGTCGGCGTCAACACCGGTGTTCCCAACCGATTAGTCAAGGCGGCGGCGCTGGCCGGCCGCATTCCCGGGCTGCCGCATCCGGCGACGGTCAGGAGCGAGGTGCGCTGCGGCGACAGCCGGCTCGATCTGATGCTGACGCCGGAATCCGGGCCGGAAATACTGATTGAAATCAAGAACTGCACCTTGTGCGAATGCGGCGCCGCCAGTTTCCCTGACGCCGTCACCGCCAGGGGCGCGCGGCATCTCGAAGAACTGGCGCGTCTGGCCGGGGAAGGCAGGCGGGCGATCATTTTCGTTCTGGTCCAGCGATCCGACGCCGCGAGTTTCAGTCCGGCGGACGACATAGATCCGGAGTGGGGTCGCATGCTCCGGCGCGTGCTGGGGCAGG
Source organism: Planctomycetota bacterium (assembly GCA_031547475.1). Lineage (GTDB taxonomy): Bacteria > Planctomycetota > SZUA-567 > SZUA-567 > SZUA-567 > JAJBSZ01. The sequence goes on along the minus strand of JAVBRW010000165.1, from coordinate 182 downwards.
GGGTGGAATTGATGGTCCACCGGGCCGAGTTCGATTTGGACGCGATTCGCGTCGGGCCGGCGCTGCCGGCTAAATTGTAGCGATTTAAGATTGTCGATTTTATATTTAAGATTTATTATTTGCAATAAATCTTAAATATACAATCGACAATCTTAAATAGAAAAAGAAGGGGTTACTTTTGG
>JAVBRW010000164.1:0-6983 GCA_031547475.1 Planctomycetota bacterium | reverse complement strand
AAGAGAGGCGGGCCGGTCGCATCGCCGCCCGGCGGGCAGATCCGGATCGACGACAATCATCGGGATGCGGGCGCAGGAGTCCATGAAACCGCGCTTGCCGTAGCAGTCGTAGTCGCCCAGGTATTCGCCGTGATCGGAGGTGAAGACGATCAGGGTGTTTTGGCGCAGGTTGTTTGCGTCGAGGTAGGCGAACAGCCGGCCGAGGTTGTAGTCGATGAACGAGATGGAACTGTAGTAGGCCGCCTTCATGATGCGGATCAGGTTGTCGTCGCGGCCGAAGTCGCGGCGCTTGTAGCGGTTCTGGAACAGGTTCCAATAGTTCCAGATCTCCTCCTGGTTGGTCGGCCGTTTCGGCAGCGGCATTTCCGGCCCGCGATAGAGCTTGTTCCACGGCGTCGGCGACTCGAACGGCGGATGCGGCTTGATAAAGCTGGTCATGAGGAAGAACGGCCGGTTCGCGTCCCGGTTCTTGAGAAAATCGATGCTCCGGTCGACAATCCAGGTGGTTTCGTGCAGGCGCTCCGGAAGCTGCGACGGCTGCGGCACGTACTGCATTTCGCTGCGGACGCCGTGCGGATCCTTGACGTGGCCGTAGCCGTTCCGCTCGAGGAATTTCTGGAAATAGTCGGCGTTTTCGAAACGGGTGGCGTTCTCCTCGCTGAAGTCTCGGCTTTCGAACCCCCACATGGTGGCGAACATGGTGTCCCGGAAGGTGAAATGCATCTTGCCGATGCCGTGGGTCTGGTAGCCGTTGTCGCGGAGACTCTCCATGATGCTCGGGTTGCCGGCCGGCATGTGTTCGTTCGACGTCACCTCGCTCTGGTTCGGCATGAGGCCGGACAGCATCGTGTAGCGGGCGGCGACGCAGACCGGGCACGGCGTGTAGGCGCTGGTGAAGGCGACGCCTTGTTCGGCCAGCCTGTCCAGGTGCGGCGTCCTGATGATGGGGTTGCCGAGCGCGGCGATGGTGTCGAAGCGCTGCTGATCGGTGAAAATGAAAAGTATGTTCTTTTTCGACATGCGGTTCGCTCCTTGCAGGGGGTGGAATTACTTTTTCGCGAGAATGGGCGTCAAATCCTTGGTCATCTTGGCGAACTCCTTCCTGGTGTCCTCGCTGTTCAGGTGCAGAAGGGCGGCGCCGGACTTGTTGACGTTGCTGATGAATTTTTCATCCTTGATCGCCTTGTCGAAGGCGGCGCGGAGAATGTCGACCTTCTTGGCGTCCATGCCGGGAGGCCCGAAGAAGGCGCGGATATTGCCGACCACCACGTCGGCGCCGCGTTCCTTGAAGGTGGGCAGATCGGGGTAGGCGCTGGCCAGCCGTTCCGGCGTCGACACGCCGAGCGGCGCGATGTCGCCGGATTCGACAAAGGACAGGCCTTCGAGGGGCGAGCCGACCGCCATCATGACATGGCCGCCGGCGGCCTGGGTCATGCCGTCGGCGCCGCCGCCGGTGCCGACCACCAGGTTCCATTCAACCCCGAGCCTGTCCATGAGCAGCTTGGCCGCGATGTTGGTCAGCCCGCCGACCGAGCTGGTGGCGACGGTGACCTTCCCCGGGTTGTCCCGGCTGTATTTGAGCATTTCCTCCCAGGTCTTGAACGGCGCCTTGGCCGAGACGTAGAGGACGCTCGGGTCGGTCTGGAAGGTGACGATGGGCGTCAGATCCTCGTAGGAGAATTTGATCGTGCCCATCAACTTGTGGGCGATGAGGGTCATGGTCCCCATGGCGATGGTGTAGCCGTCGTTTTTGGCGCTGTACAGATCCTGATAGCTCATGGCGCCGGAGGTGCCCGGCTTGTTGACCACGTTGACCGGCTGTCCGAGACCGGGTTCGGCCAGTTGGGCCAGGATGCGGCCGGCGGTGTCGGCCGAGGTGCCGGGGTCGAAGCCGATGAGCAGGGTGATCGGTTTCGACGGATACTTGTCCTCCCCGCAGCCCATGAACAGGCAGCCCAGGAGAACGGCGCATACGAGCCGCGAGAATCCACTTGTCGGTTTCATGTCCTTCCCTCCCTCAATTGTGGTTGTTGGCGGACGCGGAATCGCCCGTTTTCACGATGATTCCCCTTATGTACTGCTTCCAGAACGGCCGGACGAACAGGACGGCCGAGACGGCGAGCAGGGCGAGGCAGATGGGTTTTTCGAAAAAGATGCGGCCGCTCGGATCGATTTGCAGCGCGCCCCGGAAGCGCAGTTCAATCATGGAGCTGAGGATGGTCCCGAGGACGGCGGCGATGACCGGAAAGTTCCGTCTTTCCATGACGAAGGCGATGGTGCCCACGACCAGCATGACGCTGACGTCGAACAGGCTGTTCCGGATGGAATAGGAGCCGACGAAGCAGATGACGGCCACGATGGGGACCAGTATGGTCTGCGGCACCTTGATGACCTGCATGAAAACCCTGGCCCCGATCAGGCCGACGACCACCATGAGGACGCAGGAAATCATGTAGTTGACGTAGATGGAATGGACCAGCTCCGGATACTTGGTGAACAGGGTCGGCCCCGGGATGATGTTCTGCATCATGAACGCCCCCAGCATCACCGCCGTCGCGCCGTCGCCGGGCACCCCCAGGGTGAGCAGGGGGATGAGGGCGCCGCCGTTGACGGCGTTGTTGGCTGTCTCCGAGGCGGCCACGCCGCAGATTTCCCCTTTGCCGAAGGTGCCGAAGCGGGCGCCGTTGAGCTTCTGCTCCACGTCGTAGGCCATGAAGCTGGCGATGGGGCCTCCGGCGCCGGGAAGGATGCCGACATAGGTTCCGAGCAGGCTGCTCCTGATCATGGTGGGGAGGACGCGGCGGAAGTCGGACCAGGTCGGGATAAGCTTCGACACCTGCTCCACCACGGTGAACTTGACCCGGCATTCGCAAATCTGGTTGAGCACCTCCCGGAAGCCGAAGTAGCCGACCAGCATCGGCACGAGCTGCAGGCCGCCGGCCAGGGCGGTGACGCCGAACGTGTAGCGGGCGGCGCCGGTGAGCGGATCGATGCCGACGGAACCGACGAAGACGCCGATCATGCCCGCGATCAGGCCCTTGAAGATGTTTTCCGCCATCATGCCGGCGATGAGGCTGAGGGCGAACACGCCGATGGCGAAGAACTCGGCCGGACCGAACCGAAGGGCGGTGCGTCCGAGAATGGGGGCGAGAATGATGAGAATCACCCCCGACACAATCCCGCCGAAGAAGGAGGTGAAGGTGGCGATCCCGAGCGCTTTCCCGGCCAGCCCCTGCTTGGCCATGGCGTGGCCGTCCACCCCGGTCATCATGGAGGCGGGGGTGCCGGGGATGTTCAGGAGTATCGCCGAAATGGAACCTCCGTAGGTGGCGCCGACATAGACGGCCAGGAGCATTGCCAGGCCGGTGGCCGGGCTCAGGACGAACGTCGCCGGCAGGACCAGGGCGACGGCCATGGTGGCGGTGACGCCGGGAATGGCGCCGCAGATTATGCCCAGCACCGAACCGCTAACCATGGCGAACAGGGAGGCGGGATCGAGCGCGGCCTGAATGACGGAGAGGGCGTGCATGGAGGCGGCTCCTTTCTACAGGCCGAAACCGAGGGGCAGGGAGATGCGGAATCCGTAGTAGAAGGTGACGAATATGATGCCCGCGACACCGACGGCGATGATCCCCGATTGCAGCGTCGCGCCCTTGTCGGTGCGGAGGATTTTCAGAAGGGTGAAGATGAAGGCGGATGCGGCGAGGAAAAAGCCGAATGGTTTCACTAGGAGCAGCAGGAGGACCGCGGCCAGAATCAGGAACGCCGGCGCGGGCAGCCGGATTTCGTATGCCCCGGCGCGGAAGTCGAAGGTCGGAATCGGATCGGCTTCCCGTTCCCCGATGTTGCCCCGCCAGGCGCGCGCGATGATGCACAAGCCGAACAGCGCGATGAGGCAGGCCAGGAAAACGGGGAAAAAGCGCGGCGACACTCCGCGGCCATCCCACAGATCGAGATCGATCGCCATCGCCCCCCAGATGAGAAGGCCGGCCACCGCTATGACCGCGACGCCGTCCAGAGCCTCGCCCTTCAGTTTTTTCATGGCTGAGCGTTCCTTTCCCTGCGCATGTTGAAACAATCCACGCGTCTTCGGGCGGCATGCCGAAGAGGCGGTCGAGAGCGTTTGTTTGCATATTTGGACGCCCGAAACGGCGAAACGCGCGGCGTAAAAGCCGTGGCTTCGGGTCGGGCGCCGCGTTTCGAGCGGGAATCTTCCGCTTGAAGTTTACAAGGAACGATCGGTGGCGACCGGACTATCGCTGTAGGCGATGCCGTAGCCGTTGAAGGAATTTTTGCCCGAGCGGAAATGCGACTGGAGAGCGAGGCACACCGCCTCCTTGTCGCCTTTCAGCAGGCAGTCGAGAATGTTGCGGTGTCTTTTTGCCAGGGTGACGGTCGAGTGTTTCTTTTCCGTCTGGTAGCTGCGGTTGGCTTCCATGATGCTGCGCCTGATGCCGGACAGCGATTTCCACATGCACTGGATTATGCTGCCGCCCGCCTCGGCGACGAGGTGATCGTGGAAGCGGTAATCGCAATCGTTGACGATTTGGTTGTCGTCGTTTTTCTCCGCCGCGCTCATGGTCGCCAGCAGGGCGGCCAAATTGTCCGCCCATTGCTTGTCGCCGTTCCGGGCGGAACGGTCGATAATTTTCGCGCAGGCGTCGCATTCGATATGGAAACGCATTTTCTGGTAATCGCGGAAATCGGCCTCGGTGAACGTGATCGCCCGCGTTCTGCCATTGGGGGGGGAGAAGACGAAGCCTTCCGCCTCGAGCTGTTTCATCGCTTCGCGTATGGGGCCGCGGCTGATGTTGAGCTCTTCGGCAATCGCCATTTCGCTGAGGTGCGACTCGTGGGCATAGCTTCCCGTCAGGATTTTCTTCCTGATGTGGTTGGCCACTTCGTCGGAAAGATTCGTTTTGAGCGGTTTGTTCATGTTTGCTCCCGCTTGCGAACTGACAAAGTCACCATACATCACGAATTGTCAATTGTCAACAATTGACAATTCGTTTTTTCCATTTTTCCTTCCGTTTTATCCCGTACAAAAATTACCCTCTCCCGACTGTCCGGGAGAGGGTGGGGGGATTGGCCGAATCGGCATCCGGAAAAGTCAGCGGGCGTTCAACACCGCGCCCTCGCTCGCCGGGCCGACCAGCTTGGCATAACGCGCCAGCCATCCGGATTGAATCGGCGATTGGAACGGTTTCTGTGCCTTTCTTCTATCCTCCAAAACATCATCGCTCACTTTGACGTTTATCGAACTGCCGGGAATATCGATGTCGATCACATCGCCGTCCCGCACCAGCCCGATGGCGCCGCCGGACGCGGCTTCGGGGCAGACGTGGCCGATGGAGGCGCCCCGCGACGCTCCGGAAAAACGGCCGTCGGTGATGAGCGCCACGCTCTTGTCCAGCCCCATGCCGGCCAGGGCGGAGGTGGGGCTGAGCATTTCGCGCATGCCGGGGCCGCCCTTGGGGCCTTCGTAGCGGATGACGACGACGTCGCCCGGCTTTATCCGTCCTCCGAAGATGGCGGCGATGGCGGCGTCCTCGCTGTCGAAGACGCGGGCCGGGCCGCTGTGGCGGAGCATTTCCTCGGCGACGGCGGAACGCTTGACCACGCAGCCGTCCTTGGCGATATTGCCCCACAGCACGGCAATGCCGCCGGTTTTGCCGTACGGGTTGTCGAGCGCGCGGATGATGGTGCCATCGGCGCCCAGGACATTCGCCAGGTTTTCGCCGACGGTTTTCCCTGTCGCCGTCGGTAAATCGTCGGCGACGAGGCCGTTTTTCCGCAGTTCCGCCATGACGGCCGGAATGCCGCCGGCCTCGAACAGATCCTGGATATGGTGCGGGCCGGCCGGCGCCAGCTTGCACAGGTTGGGGGTGCGGGCGCTCAAACGGTTGATGTGTTCGAGATCGATGCGGACGCCCGCCTCGTTGGCGATGGCCAGCAGGTGCAGCACGCTGTTCGAGCTGCAGCCGAGCGCCATGTCCACCGCCAGCGCGTTGTCGAAGGCGCGCGCGGTCATGATGGAGCGGGGCGTTGCGTTCTTTTCCAGCAGTTCCATTATTTTCATGCCGGACTGCTTGGCGAGGCGGATGCGGGCGGAGTAGGCGGCGGGAACGGTGCCGTTGCCGGGAAGCGCCATGCCGATGGCTTCGGACAGGCAATTCATGCTGTTGGCCGTGTACATGCCGGAGCACGAACCGCAGGTGGGGCAGGCGCCCTGCTCGATTTCCCTGAGTTCGCCGGCGGAAATCTTCCCGGCCTTGCGGGCGCCGACCGCCTCGAACATGACGGACAAATCGGTTTCGCGCGAGCCCCGCTTGCCCGCCAGCATGGGGCCGCCGCTGGCGACGATACAGGGGATGTCGAGGCGCGCCGCCGCCATCATCATGCCGGGCACGATTTTGTCGCAGTTGGGGATGAGGACGAGGGCGTCGAAGCCGTGGGCCAGCGCCATCGTCTCCACCGAATCGGCGATAAGCTCGCGGGACGGCAGCGAGTATTTCATGCCGATATGGCCCATGGCAATGCCGTCGCACACGCCGATGGCGGGCACGAGAATCGGCAGACCGCCCGCCATGTAGACGCCGCTTTTGACGGCGGCGGCGATCTTGTCCAAATGCATGTGGCCGGGGACGATTTCGCTGAACGCCGACACCACGCCTACGAGCGGCCGTTCCAACTCCTCGTCCGTATAGCCGCAGGCGTAGAAGAGGGAGCGGTGAGGCGCGCGCTCCTCGCCCCGGGTGACGGCGTCGCTTCGCTTGTTCGTGAATTTACTCATTGCATTTTCCCTTGTTCCAGCTCATCAACTTCCGCAATTCGGCGCCGATCTGCTCGACAGGGTGTTCCGCCTCGGAGCGGCGCATGGCAAGGAAATTGGCGCGGCCGCTGGCGCGGTTTTCGGCAATCCAGCGGGAGGCGAATTCGCCGCGCCGCACTTCGCCGAGAATGCGTTTCATCTCTTTCCGCGT
>JAVBRW010000295.1:0-3062 GCA_031547475.1 Planctomycetota bacterium | reverse complement strand
TGGAGAATTGGCACAATCCGAAGCGGGGACTGACGTCGCCGGCGTTTGACAATTTGCTGGGGGTGCTGCATGCGGCCTCGTCGGTTTACGATTTCGCCCAGTTCAGCCTGCTGGACGGCGGGCCGCGGCTGCTGCCGAAGCCGGAGCATCCGGCCGGCGTGGTGGCGGGCTGCGTGTGGTTCCAGGGCAATGCCGACTGCCGGCGGGAGGGCGCGGCCAGGCAGTACGGGGCGCTGTTGGAGGAATTTCTCACCACCTTACGGCGCGAACTACAATCGCCGCATTTGCCGGTGGTGATTTGCCAGTTGAACCGGGTCATCGGCGTGTCGAAGCCGGGCGAATCGTTATTGTGGGGCATGGTGCGCGAGGGGCAGCGGCTGGCCGCGCTCAATCTGGAAAATGCGGCGGTGGTTCCGACGCTGGACGCGGGGCTGTCGGACGGGATCCACATTTCGGCGGCGGGCAATGTGATGGTTGGCGAGCGCGCGGGCCGTGCGGCGCTTGAACTGGCGTATGGGGGAAAGCAGGTTTGGCGGAGCCCCGATTTCGGCGATGCCTGGTTCGAGGAAGGCGATCGGGGCAAGGTGGTGATTCAGTTCAAGCATGTGTCCGGGGAGTTGCGGCCGGTGTCGGGGGAGGTAACGTCCCTGGTGGTGGGCGACGCGGGCGGCGGCGCGCCGATACGGAAAGTGCGCTTGCTGGGCGAAGGGATGATTCTGGCTGTATTGAACCGCGAGCTGGGAGAAGGTCCGGTGGTGAGCTTTTGCGCCAGTCACAATCCGCCGCTGGCGTTCGTGGACGACAACAACTGCCCTCCCCTGGCCTTCATGAATGTGGCGATACGGGAAGATTGAAGGGACAATGGATAATTAATTATCCCTTAAAAGAACTTGGCCGCCGCTCCGCGCAGGCAATTGCGCACGTCGCGGGCGGACGACAGGCTTATGACGCTATCGGCCGTCTTTTTGGCGGCTTCCAGCGACGAACTCCGGATTATCTTCTTCACTTCCGGTATCTGCGGCGGGCTGACCGAGAAATTCCGCAGCCCCAATCCGAGCAGGAACAGGACGAAATTCGGATCCCCCGCCATTTCGCCGCACATGCTGATCGGCACGTTGTTCGCCTTGGCCGTTTCGATAATGTACTTGAGCACGCGGAGCACGGCGGGATGCTCGGGCCGGTAGAGCTGTGCCACCTGCTCGTTCGCCCGATCGACAGCCAGCAGATACTGGATCAAATCGTTCGTGCCAATCGAAAAGAAATCGCAGATATCGCAGAACTGATCCAGCGTCAACGCAACCGACGGCACCTCGACCATGATGCCGATCTTCATGTCCGGATCGAACGCCACCCCCTCGTCCGACAAGCGCTCCTGCACGCTGCGCACCAGGCGGATGACCTTCTGCACCTCGTCCCGGGAACTGATCATCGGAATCATCATCTTGACTTCGCCGAAGGCGGAGGCGCGGCAGATGGCGCGGATTTGGTTGCGGAACAGATCGGGATTGGCGAAGCAATAGCGGATGGCGCGGCAGCCCAGCCCCGGGTTTTTTTCGAGCGAAAATCCGTCGCCGTCCTGCAAATGAAACGCCTTGTCGTAGCCGAGATCGAGGGTGCGAATCGTCACCGGCCGGCCGCCGACCGCCTTTACGACCCGAGAATACGAGTCGAAATGCGTTTCCTCGTCCGGCTCCCCCTTGTTGTCGATGTAAATGAACTCGGTCCGGTACAGCCCGATGCCGTCGGCGGAATTGCGGATAATCGAATCCGTCTCGCGCGGGAACTCGATATTCCCTTGCACATGCACGCGGCAGCCGTCGAGGGTCACGGCCGGCTGGCTCGCTTCGGACAGGAGCTCGGCGCCGAAACGGCGGAAATCGGCGCGCACCTTTTCGTAGGCGGCCCGCGTCGATTCCTGCGGCTGGATGATGAGAAGCCCGCGGCTGCCGTCGAGAATGACTTCGGTGCCGGACTGGATGGTGTCGGAAATGTTGCCGAGGCCGACGACGGCGGGAATTTCCCGCGCCCGCGCGACAATGGCGGTGTGGCCGGTGGTGCCGCCGATGTCGGTGGCGAAGCCGAGAATGTGCTCCCTGTCCATGTCGGCGGTCTGCGACGGCGTGAGATCGTGGGCGATGACAATCACTTCCCTGCCCAGCGCGTGAAGCTCTTCGTACTGCCGGCCGAGAATGGCGCGGAGAAGCCGGCGTTCGATGTCCTGCATATCGTTGATGCGGGGGCTGAGGAACGGTTTGCCCTTGAGTCCCCGGACATATTCGCCGATGGTGCACTGGACGGCGTCTTCGGCCGTCAGGCGGTTTTTCTTGATGCGGCGGAGCACTTCGGAATTCAGCGACGGGTCGGACAGGATGAGAACGTGCGCGTCGAAAATCGGCCCCACGTCCTGGCGGGCGTCGGCCTGGACGGTGGATTTGAGCATCTGGAGCTCGGCCTGGGCCTTGTTGACCGCGTGCTGGAAGCGTTCGACCTCGGAAGGAATCATTTCCTCGTCGGACAGGTAGGAGGGCGGCAGCTTCGACTCGACCGATCCCAGCACATAGGCGGGACCGATGGCGACGCCTTGGGAAACGGGGATGCCTCTGATGATTGTTTCCATAACTTTGTAATCAGCCTCGCCGGCGATTGCAACAATCGCATCCTGCGGCCGGACGCTTGCACGTCCCGCCGTTCGCATTATCGACTCGGAGGAATGCTCTCCCCCGGAGATCCGCTTTCCCATGATAATAATACGCTTCTGCAAAACATTGTAATGTGGCACGGACCAAAGTCTAGATCAAATTTTCAAAATAATGCTTCTCGCAAAAGAATCCGCAAATAATTATTGACAAAAAACATTGTTTCGGTATCATATTCAGTGTTGATGCTGAATATGGCATTTACGCTATTCAGCCGGTTTTTGTTGTGCCATCTACAATCTGATCGCGGGGTGGAGCAGTCTGGTAGCTCGTCGGGCTCATAACCCGGAGGCCGCAGGTTCAAATCCTGCCCCCGCTACCAATATTATATACGCGGAAAGCCTTGTACGACGGGGCTTTCCGCGT
>JAVBRW010000384.1:0-3054 GCA_031547475.1 Planctomycetota bacterium | reverse complement strand
ACGCGGAATTGCCGTTGGGGGCGGGCGTTTGTTTTTCGGCCGGGAGCGGGGTCCCCGCCCCTAAAACGATACGCGCTCCTTTAACGTCACCCCGGCGTGCGCGCGTTGAACCGGGCGAAAAGCGGGAAGTTGAGCCGGGGTCCAGCGGGCAAAGCATGTGCTATGGGATTGTACCGCGCGGTTCGATTGTCAATTCACCAAACTCCGGTTATTATCGATTCGGAAAACGCAATGGAAGTATTTATCCAACAACTGACCAACGGCCTCGCCGTCGGCGGCATCTACGCCCTCATCGCCCTCGGCTATACCATGGTCTACGGCGTGCTGAAGCTGATCAATTTCGCCCACGGCGACTTGTTCGCCCTCGGGGCGTACCTTGGCTTCACCCTCCTGGTCTCGTTCGGCCTGACCGGACAAGTCGGCACCGGCCTCGCCATCGCCGTCTGCATCCTCATGGTCATGGGCCTGTCGGCGCTGGTCGGCTACCTCCTGGAACGCGTCGCCTACCGCCCGCTCAGGAAATCGGACCGGCTGTCCGCCGTCGTCTCCGCCCTTGGCGCCAGCATATTTTTCCAGAACGCCATCATGCTGGTGTGGGGGGCGGGCTACCGCGCCTATCCGGCCGACCTGCTGCCCAACCTGACCGTCAGCGTCGCCGGCCAGCACATTCCGCTCATCCGCATGGTGGTGCTGTTCGCCAGCATCGTCATCATGCTTCTTCTCTATATGTTCATCAACCGCACCCGCATGGGCATGGCGATCCGCGCCTCCGCCATCGATCAGGGCGCGGCCAAGCTGATGGGCATCGATGTCCGCCGCGTCATTTCCATCGTTTTCATGATCGGCCCCGCCCTCGGCGGCCTGGCCGGCGTCATGGTCGGCATCTACTACGGACAGATCAATTTCAACATGGGCCAGCTCTACGGGCTGAAAGCGTTCACCGCCGCCATCATCGGCGGCATCGGCAACATCCCCGGAGCCATGATCGGCGGCCTGGTCCTCGGCCTGGTCGAAGCGTTCGGCGCCGCCTATGTCTCGCTGGCATGGCGCGACGCCATCACTTTCGTCGTCCTCATTCTCATTCTGGTGGTGCGGCCGACCGGCATTTTGCGCGAACGGGTGGCGGAAAAACTATGAACAAATCCTTCGCCTCCACCGCCGCTCAGATCGCCCTCGTGATTGTGTTTTTCTGCCTCCCGCAGTTCGGGCTCGGGGCATATCGGCTCGACGTCCTGAACATGGTCGGCATGTACGCCATCCTCGCCCTGTCCCTCAACATCATTCTCGGCCATTGCGGCATGTTCCACATGGGGCACGCCGCCTTTTTCGCCATCGGCGCCTATACGACAGCCATCCTGAACACCCAGCACGGCTGGCCGATATTGTGGACCATGCCGCTGGCCGGCATCATGGCCGGTCTTTTCGCCGTGGCGGTGGCGGCCCCCATCATCCACCTGCGGGGCGACTATTTGCTGGTCGTCACCATCGGCATTGTCGAAATCGTCCGCATCGCGCTGGTCAACGACGTGTTCGGCCTGACCGGCGGCCCCAACGGCATTGTCGGCATCGCCCGGCCGGTGCTGTTCGGCTTCCGCTTCACCCGGCCGCAACACTTTTTCTATTTCATCTGGGGCTTCGCGACCCTGTCGTACATCATGTTCAACTGGCTCGAACATTCCCGCTTCGGCCGCGCCCTCAAATACATCAAGGAAGACACGGTGGCGGCGGAAAGCATGGGCGTCAACACCTCCCGCTACAAGCTGCTCGCCTTCGCCATCGGCGCCGTGTGGGCCGGATTCGTCGGCACCATCTACGCGAGCCAGATGCGTACCATTTCCCCCGGCTCGTTCAATTTCTGGGAATCGGTCGTCCTCTTCACCATCGTCATCCTCGGCGGCAGCGGCAACCAGAAGGGCGTTCTCCTCGGATCGTTCCTGGTCGTCGGCCTGCCCGAGCTGTTCCGCGATTTGCAGGCGAGCCGCATGCTGGTCTTCGGCGCCGCCCTCATCGTCATGATGATATTCCGTCCGCAAGGCCTGTTGCCGCCCAAGCCGCGGAATTACGTTATCCCGAAGGCGTTCGCGGACAAATACTCATGATCCTGCTCTCGCTCAAAAACCTGACCAAAACCTTCGGCGGCCTGGTGGCGGTGGCGGGCGTGTCGTTCGATGTCGAACGGGGCGACGTCGTCGGCCTGCTCGGCCCGAACGGCGCCGGCAAGACGACCGTGTTCAATTTGGTGACCGGCGCCATTCCGCCGGACGGCGGCAACATTTTCTTCTCGGGGCACCGGATCGATCGGCTGAAACCGCACCAGATCGTCAAGCTGGGCCTGGCGCGGACTTTCCAGACCATCCGCCTGTTCCCCAAGATGTCGTTGTTGGAAAACGTCCTGTCCGGCTGCCATTGCCGCATGCGGGCCGGCGTCATCTCGTCCATTCTCCGCCTCCCCTACCAGATCCGCGAAGAGCGGGTGGCGATGACGCGGGCGATGGAGGAACTGGAGTTCGTCGGCCTGGCCGACATGTGGCGGAACCGCGCCGGCAGCCTGTCCTACGGCGATCAGCGGCGTTTGGAAATCGCCCGGGCGCTGGCGACCGAGCCCAAGATGATTGTCCTCGACGAACCGGCCGGCGGCATGAACGATCAGGAAACGCTGGAGCTCCGCCACCTCATCGGCCAGATCAAGCGGCGCGGCATCACCGTCATGCTGATCGAGCACGACATCGGTTTTGTCATGAAAATCTGCAACAAACTGGTGGTGATGGAAAACGGCGCCGACATCGCCCACGGTCCGCCCGAGGAGATTCAGCGTAACCCAAAGGTGATCGAGGCGTATTTGGGAGTTGATGATTGAGCGCTTCGCGGTGCACGGTTTCCAACCGGCGTTTTGCAAAATGTATTTTGACTATGCGACAGAAGAGGTTTGTTCCGCCGTCCATGTCAATCCCGCTGGATTCCGGCTCAACCTCCCGTTAGGGATGCAGCGCATGTTTTTACCGCCGGAATGACGACAAAGCGGCCCGCGAGGCTTTCAGTCCGGAGACGCGTCTC
>JAVBRW010000003.1:0-26142 GCA_031547475.1 Planctomycetota bacterium | reverse complement strand
CGTATAGAAGGTCGGCACGGCGGGCGGCTCCTGCCGGACGGGCTCGGCCGGGCTCGGCCGCGCGGCGGCGGTGTTTTGCGGCGTCTGCTGCGGGCAGCCGGACACGCCGAGGGAGAACAGCATGATCAGCAGGCAAAAGAGAATGCGGTGTTTAAGCAACATAAGGCACCCTGGAGAATTTAAGATTTAAGATTGTAGATTTAAGATTTATTACTCTCACAAACGTTTCTCGCAGTAATAAATCTTAAATCTACAATCTGCAATCTTAAATCCATAATCCGGCAATTATCCCAATCTTGTCATCTTGATAAACTGCGCAGCGCGAGCCTTCACCTGCGCCGCGGTCAGCTTGGCGAGGCCGGCGAGGGCAACGCCTTCGCACGCCGCGCTGGCGATGGCGGTGGCGTTGGCGACGGCCAGGCGGAGCGTTTTGGCGTCGGCCTTGCCTGTCTTGGCCAGCGTGCCCATGAAACCGCCGGCAAAACAGTCGCCCGCGCCGGTCGGATCGGCGATTTTCGCCAGCGGGAAAGCCGGGAACGGGACAATGCCATCCTTGGTGGCGAGAAGGCCGCCGTGCTCGCCCTTTTTCAGGACCAGGAACTGGAGCTTGTATTTCTTGACAATGCCGGCGGCGGCGGCGACCAGGTTTTCGGTGCCGGAAATGAGCCGCGCCTCCGAATCGTTGACAATCATGCCCTGGCAGCGCCTGATCAGCTTGTCCAGGGCGGGGCGGCACTCCTTGATATAGACGTCGATCGTGTCGCACACCGCGAGGGGCGAGCCGGCGACCTGATCGAGAACGCTGGCCTGCAGCTCCGGCTGCGAGCAGGCGAGGAAAATGAATTTGCTGTCCAGGTATTTTTTCGGCAGGACGGGGTTGAACTGGCCGAGAACGCCGAAATGGAGGGCGTCCGTCACCCGGTTGTTCATGCCTTCCATGTAGGTACCGTGCCACTGGAACGTGTTGCCGGGGAGAACCTGGAGGCCGGTCAGATCGGCTTTGCACTTCTTGAAGCCGTCGATGTACTTTTTCGGGAAATCCTCGCCGACCACGCCGACCACGCGGGGCGGCACGAAAAAGCGCGCGCTGTGGATGAAATAGGTGCAGCTTCCGCCCGGCACGTATTTGTATTCCTTGCCGTCCGGCATGCGCAGAATGTCAAGGGCGATGGAACCGACAACCAGTAGGGACGACATTGCATCTCCTCGTCTCGCTCAAGCAAAATATCCATACAAGGCAATGCCGTCCCCTCGGGACGGCATATTAAAATCGACAAAACATTTTCGCACGAAACGGCGAAAAATTCAAGGGGAAAACGCGGTGCTTCACACCGGCAGCACGCTCTGCAGAAACGCCCTGGTCTTGGGGTTTTGGGGGTGGTTGAAAATGACGTCCGGCTTGTCGTACTCGGCGATGGTCCCTTCCGACAAAAACATGACGCGGTGCGCCGCCTCCTTGGCGAAGCCCATTTCGTGCGTCACCACCATCATGGTCATGCCTTCCTCCGACAGTTTGCGCATGACCTTGATGACCTCGTTCGTCATCTCGGGATCGAGGGCGGACGTCGCCTCGTCGAACAACAGCACTTCCGGCTTCATCGCCATGGCGCGGGCGATGGCCACCCGCTGCTGCTGGCCGCCGGACAACTGGCGGGGATAATAGTTGGCCTTGTCCGGCAATCCGACCTTGGCGAGGAGGGACATGGCCGTCACCTCCGCTTCCGCCCTGCCGATGCCCCTGACCTTGATTTGCGCCAGCATGATGTTCTTGACGACCGTCATGTGGGGAAACAGGTTGAAGTGCTGGAACACCATGCCCGTCTCGCGGCGGACATCCTTTTCGCTCACGCCCGGCGCGGTGATTTCCAGCCCGCCGATGCGGATGGTGCCGGAGGTCGGTTTTTCGAGCAGGTTGAGGCAGCGGAGGAGCGTTGTCTTGCCGGAACCGGACGAACCGATCATGCACACCATTTCGCCCGGATTCACCGTCGCCGACACGCCCTTCAGCACTTCGAGATCGCCAAAGCGCTTGTGGACGTTGTCGATGATGATCATCGGATCGCCGGGCCGGCGCGCGGCCCGGGCGGATTCGTAGCTTCTCGCCTTCACTTTCGTTCCGCTCGCGCTCATTTCTGTCCCGCCCGCATCCGGTTTTCCAGCTTCTGCAACACCAGGGAAAGGCTGAAGCACACGACGAAATAAATGATGAGGATGCCCATGTACAGCGTATAGTATTCGTACGTCCGGCCGGCTATGGCCTGCGCCCGGTAGAGAAGCTCGGGCACCGCGATCATGGCGACCAGGGACGAATCCTTTATGAGGGTGATGAACTCGTTGCCGAGGGACGGCAGCGAATTGGTCAGCGCCTGGGGCAGGATGATGTAAATCATGGCCTGGCTCTCGCTCATGCCGAGGGAAAGCGCGGCTTCGCGCTGGCCCTTGTCGACCGAGAGGATGCCGCCCCGGAAGATTTCGGCTATGTAGGCGGCCGAATTCAGCCCGAGCGTCAGGATGCCGGCGTAGATGGCGGGCGCGCGGTGCAATTGCAGGCTGGAAAGGTAGTCGTTCCCGAACAGGTTGAGAATGTCCTGAGCCTTGGGGAACAGGGCGAAATAGAACAGGAATATCTGCACCATCATCGGCGTGTCGCGGAACACCTCGATATACCAGAAGGCGGGCCAGCGGAATGCGCGGTGCCTGCTCAGCCGCATGATGGCCAGGGCAAGGCCGAGAATCATGCCGATGATCAGGGCGATGAAGGTGATGTACAGCGAATACCCGGCGCCGATCAGCAGATTGTACCGCTCGTCCCACAAAAGCTCCCAGTTGATGCCGGTGAGCTTCCGGGGCAAATCAAAAAGATAATCCCAGAAGGGGTGCTGCTCCATGACGACTCCATAAGGGTGCGCCCCAAACGAAAATTGCAATTCAAATTGGGCGCAACCCGCGGGAACGTTGTCCGGGCGCACCCCGGTGAAGCAATTGTTTCGGGGCGGATCCTAAAACCAAGCGCTCCCCCGCGCCTCGGCGCGAGGGAGCGGTCATGACAATCAACCTAGTTCTGGAACCATTTTTCGGTAATCTTGTCGTACTCGCCCGATTCGCGGATCTTTTTGAGACCCTCGTTGATCTGGTTCAGCAGGGCGGCGTTGCCCTTCTTCACGGCGATGCCGTACTGCTCCTCGGACATCGGCGGGCTGCTGATGCGGAGGCCGGGCGTCTTTTTGACATAGGCCTGCGCGACCGGCATGTCGACGACGATGGCGTCGATGCGGCCCAGCTTCAATTCGGTGAACACGTCGTTGTATTTGCGGAAACGCTTGAGATCCTGGTTGTCCTTGCCCATCACCCCTTCCGCCATGGTGTCGCCGGTGGTGCTCAGCTGCACGCCGACCAGCTTGCCCTTGATGTCCTCGATCTTTTCGAAACCCTTGGTCTTGTCCTGGACGACGATGACCTGGGCGGCGTTGTAGTAGGGGTCGGAGAAGTCGATGATCTTTTTCCGCGCCTCGGTGATGGTCATGCCGGAGATGGTGGCGTCGAGCTGGCCGGATTCCAGGCCGCCTATGAGGGTGTCGAACGCCTGGTTGTTCATCTTGACGGTGAAGCCGGAAGCGCGGCCGATGGCGTTGATGATATCGATGTCGTAGCCGATCGGATTGTTGTTGGCGTCGGTGAACTCGAACGGCATGAACTCGGCGTTGGTCCCGACCACGATTTCGCCCGCGCCCGCGGTCAGGGAGGCGGCAAGGATCAGGGCGGCGGCCAGCATGAGGATTTTGGACATGGAGGTTTTCCTTTGCATTGTTTTGCCAGATTGCCAAAAATTCAATTCGCCAAACTATCCCGCAATTCGGTCAGTTCCTTGATTTGCCGCGTCAATTCGTCCCGGCGCGCCTTCTCCCGCTCCACCACCTCCGGCGGCGCCTTGTCGAGGAATTCGTAGTTGTGGAGCTTGAGGTTCAGGTTGTCCAGCACCTGCGACTTCTTTTCCAGATCCTTTTCGATGCGCTTCCGCTCCACTTCGACGTTCATCAGGCTGGCGAGCGGGATATAGACCTGCGCGCCCGGCAGCACTTCGGACGCGGCCTGGTGCGGTTTCGGCAGATTGACGCCGATGTCCAGGCTCTCGAGCCCCGCCTGCGCCGTGATCATGTCGCGGAGCGGTTCGAGCGAGGCGGCGTATTCGTCGTCCGCCGCGCTCACCGACACCGGCAGCGGCGCCTTGGGCGGCAGGTTGAACTTGGCGCGGATGTTCCGGACGGCGCGGATGGCGTCCATCGCCCGCGCCATGTCGCGCTCGACCTCGGGGGAACGCCACGCCATGGCGGCCTGGAGATCCGGCCACGGCGCCCGGACCAGCATGGGCGCGGCCTTTTCCGGCATGCCGAGGCCGCGTTCCGGCACCACTTCCGAAACCAGCCGCCACACCTCTTCGGTGAAGAACGGCGCCACCGGATGCATGAGGCGGAGAATGTTGTCCAAAACCCACGACAAGACCCGGCCGGTGGTGGCGGCGTCCTCGCCCCCTTTGTTCAGCGCCGGCTTGACCAGTTCGACATACCAGTCGCAGAAATCGCCCCATGCGAACTCG
Source organism: Planctomycetota bacterium (assembly GCA_031547475.1). Taxonomy (GTDB): domain Bacteria; phylum Planctomycetota; class SZUA-567; order SZUA-567; family SZUA-567; genus JAJBSZ01. Next base: position 21,548 of record JAVBRW010000003.1, on the reverse strand, counting down.
TACAGCGTTTTCGCGTACTCGTGGAAGCGGTAGCTTTCCAGCTGTTTCGACGCTTCCTCGATGACGACGGACAGGCGGGACAGAATCCATTTGTCCGCCATGGACAGCTTGGCCGGATCGACCGCTTCGCAGTCGGTCGGCACGTCGGCCAGGCGGATGAGGACGAAACGGCTGGCGTTCCACATCTTGTTGATGAAGTTGCGGCCCATTTCAAAACGGGTCGGCGCCAGCTTGATGTCCTGGCCGTCGGTCGTCAGCGTGCACAGGGTATAGCGGACCGCGTCGGCGCCGTAGCCTTCGTAGGTGAATTCCTTGCCGAAGCGCTTCTGCTTGCCGCCCTGGATCATGACCAGCGGGTCGATGCCGTTTTCCCGCGACTTCGACATGCGGGCGCCGTTCTCGTCCAGGATGGTGCCGTTGATGTAGACCTGGCGGAACGGCACGTCCTTCATGAACTGGAGGCCCATCATCACCATGCGGGCGACCCAGAAATAGATGATGTCGCGGGCCGTGACCAGGACGGAGGTCGGGTAATAGTACGCCAATTCCGGCGTTTGCTCCGGCCAGCCGAGGGTGGAGAACGGCCACAGCGCCGAGCTGAACCAGGTGTCGAGAACGTCCGGATCCTGGCGGATGTTCGGCGAGTCGCATTTGGAGCACTTTTCCGGATCCTTGATGGCGACCGTCATTTCGTGGCAGTCGTCGCAATACCAGACCGGGATGCGGTGCCCCCACCAGATTTGCCGCGAAATGCACCAGTCGCGGACGTTTTCGAGCCACGACAAATAGACCCGCTCCCAGCGCGGCGGGACGAACTTGACCTTGCCGTCCTTTGTCGCCTGGATCGCCTTGTCGGCGAGCGGCCGCATGCGGACGAACCACTGTTCCGACAGATACGGTTCGACCACCGAATCGCAGCGGTAGCACTGGCCGACCGCGTGGCGGTGCTCTTCGACGCGTTCGAGCGCCCCCGTCTCCTCCAGCTCCTCCACCACTTTTTCACGGGCGCGGAAACGGTCGAGGCCGGCGAACTTGCCCGCCTCCTGGGTCATTTTGCCGTCGGTGCCGATGACGGTTATCTGTTCCAGATCGTGCCGGAGGCCGGCCTCGAAATCGTTCGGATCGTGGGCCGGGGTTATCTTGACGACACCGGTGCCGAAGGCCGGATCGACCATGGCGTCGGCGATGATGGGGATTTCCCGGTTCATGATGGGCAGGATGACTTTCATCCCGACCAGATCCTTGTAGCGCGCGTCGTCCGGGTGGACGGCGACGGCGGTGTCGCCGAGCATGGTTTCGGGGCGGGTGGTGGCGACGATCAGGTGGTTGCGGCGGCCCTTCAGGGGATAGCGGACGTACCAGAGCTTGCCGTCCTTGTCCTCGTGCTCGATCTCGTCGTCGGCGAGGGCGGTGTGGCAGCGGACGCACCAGTTGATCAGCCGGCGGCCGCGGTAGATGAGGCCGTCGTTGTAGAGGCGGACAAACACTTCGCGGACGGCGCGGGACAGCCCTTCGTCCATGGTGAAGCGTTCGCGTTCCCAGTCGCACGAGCAGCCGAGGCGTTTCAACTGGGTGACGATGGTCGATCCGTATTTTTCGCGCCAGTCCCACACGCGCTCGATGAATTTCTCGCGGCCGATGGAATCGCGGTGCAGACCCTCGTCCTGCAGCGACCGTTCGACAACGTTCTGGGTGGCGATGCCGGCGTGATCGGTCCCGGGCATCCACAGCGCTTCCTGGCCCTTCATCCTGGCCTGGCGGACGAGGATGTCCTGGAGCGTGTTGTTGAGGGCGTGGCCCATGTGGAGGATGCCGGTCACGTTCGGCGGCGGAATAACGATGGTATAGGGCTGTTTCGCGTTGTCCGGCACCGAGTGGAACGCGCCCGAGGACAGCCATTCCTCGAGACGGCGCGGCTCGACTTCGGAGGGGACGTAATGTTTCGGGAGCCGGTCGGCGATGTTCTGTTGCGGAGCTTTCGACATTTCTTCTTCCTCGGCGCTTCGGCAATGCGTTCATGCGCAATGCACGGATGCGCGATTGCAATAAATAAACCTGGCCGACATCCGGTGGAATGGCGGCCGGATCAGATTGTCGTTATCGCCGTTTTTTTTTCAATAAGGAAACACGGAGGGGAAGGGATTTCCCGTGCGGGTCGACGGAAGCGGGGCGTTTCAGGCTTCGGATATGCCCATGGCTTCCAACTGCATGGCGTGGTATTGCTTGCGCATGGCCTGGACCAGGACGATTTGCGCGCCGACCCAATCCTTTTCCTCGGGGGCGAGAAGCGACGAAAAGCGGGCTTGCACATGTTTTTCATGGCTTTCGAGCGCCTGGTGCATGCCGTCCTTGGGGATTATTCTATCCGGCGGCAGTCGATCCTTTTTAAGATAGCCGGGCGCAAGCTTGTCGCGGTAAATATCGGGAAAATCGCGCAGGACTTCGTAGTGTTTTTCGCCAGTTTCGAGCGTTTCCATGCTGGCCGTTGCCTTTTTCAATTCTTCCGGCGTGTCGGCGAATTCTTCGATGTGGAAGAGTTGTGATAATTTGATTATTGATAATCCTTCTTCAAGTGTACCGTCTACCGCTATGGCGCGAATGAATCGGGCCATTTTTTCGATAACCGTGGTATACCGCTTATATGCGTTGGACTTTTCCAGTTTGACGAGGTGGTCCGAGATGGCGCTATTATGATCGGCAAAGCTGTCATAAATGTCCTTAGCCATAGACGAGTTCCTCGCCAAGCACGGCGACAGCCCAATCCAGGTTCCAGCCGCTTTCGCGCAAGGACTCCGCCCCGTACTGTTCAATCCAAATCAGGGCGGCAGTCCACTGCAGCGGCATTTTCCTTCGTATTGCGCGCGCTTTCTCGAGATCGCCTCTCTCTTCCGCTTCCCAAGCCAAATCCATCAGCTTGTCCCGTTCCTCAAACGGCATGGGATTGGGTATTTTTTTTGCGCGTTTTACATAAGCTATTTTTTCGGCCGTGGTGAACCGGATTCTTTTTGTTGCGATCATATATCCACCTTTCTTCTGTACGGTTTCGAAATGCCCGGAGCACTTGGTACGTTATCCCTTCCCAATTCTATCCCTCCGCCCCCCCAGAGTCAAAGCGCCGTCGCCGAACAGCGAGTTGACTTCGGCGACCACTTCGCGGGTCGGGCGGAGGCTGTAGCGCTCGCCGGCGCGGATGTCGACGCGGCCTTCGGGCGAGTCGAGGCGGAAGAACAGGCGGGTGTCGCCGTGGTTGCGGGCGGCTATCTGCTGGAGCTGTTCAAGTTTTTGTTCCTCGATGCCGCCCATGGGCAGGTTGAGGACGGCCCGCACCGCCAGCCGCTCCTCGGCTCGGTCCAGCGGAATGACAGTGTTGACCACCAGGGAGGGCTGGTCGCGGGAGCGGTCGACCTTGGCCTCGACGAAGACGACCGTGTCCTCGACGAGCCATTCCTTCATCTCCTCGTAGGTCCGGGAAAACACCACGCCCCGCACCTTGCCGCCCATGTCCTCCAGCTCGATATGGGCGAAACGCTTGCCGTTCTTGTCGTTCTTGGCCTGCACCTTGGTGACCAGGCCGCCGAGGACAACGATGGCCTCGTCGTCGCAGTCCTTCAGTTCGGTGACGCAGGCGGTGGCGAAGGCGTCCAGCCGCGACGCGTGCTGCGCCAGCGGGTGGGAGGTGGAATAAAAGCCCAGGACCGCCTTCTCGAACTGCAGCTTCTGCTGCTCCGACCATTCCGGAACGTCCGGGAGGGAGGGCGGCGGGGCGGCGTCGGAGAATTTGGCGAACAGGCCGCGCTGGCCGGTCGCCTTCGCCTTCTGTTCCGACGCGCCGGCGCCGATCGCCGCCTCGAGGCCGGCGACCAGGCGGGCGCGGTGCATGCCGAACGAATCCATGGCGCCGGCCTTGATCAGCGCTTCCATGGCGCCCTTGTTGATGGTTTTCATGTCGACGCGGGCGGTGAGATCGAACAGATCCTTGAACGGTCCGCCGCGCCGGCGCTCCTGCTCGACCGACAGGGCCGCGTTGTCGCCCATCCCCTTGACGGCGGAGAGGCCGAAACGGATGCTGTCGCCCTCGACCGAGAAATGGGCGTCGGAATGGTTGATGTCGACCGGCAGGACGTCGATGCCCGCGTCGTTGGCGTCCTGCGAATAATTGACGATATCGTCCGAATCGCCCCGGCTGATGGTGAGGATGGCAGCCATGTATTCGTGCGGGAAATGGCATTTCAAATACGCGGTCTGGTAGGCGATGAGGGCGTAGCAGGCCGAATGCGACTTGTTGAAGCCGTAGCCGGCGAACACCTCGATCTGATCGTACGCCTTTTCGGCGATGTCGCGGCCGATGTCGGCGCCGGCCTGGTTGATGAACTTCTCGCGGTAGGCGGCCATGATTTTGGCGTCCTTCTTGCCCATGGCGCGGCGCATGAGATCGCCTTCCGACAGGGAAAAATGGGCCAAATCCTGGGCCAGCGCCTGCACCTGCTCCTGGTAAAGGATAAGGCCGTAGGTCTCTTTCAGGATCGGCCCCATTTTGGCGTGCAGGTAGGTGATGGGCTCGCGCTTGTGCTTCCGGTTGATGAAGGAATCGAGGAACTGCAGCGGTCCCGGCCGGTAAATGGCCACCGCCGCGATGAGATCCTCGAACACGTCCGGCTTCAGCCGCGCCAGCAACTGGCGGAACCCTTCCGATTCGAACTGGAACACGCCCTTGGCGTCGCCCCTGGACAGCATGTCGAAGGTCGGCTTGTCGTCCAGCGGCAAATGCTCCATGTCGATGTCGATATTCTTGGTCTTTTTGACGATTTCGACCGCATTCTTGATGAGGGACAGGGTTTCGAGGCCCAGGACGTCGATTTTGCACAGGCCGAACTTTTCGAGCGCCTTCATTTCGTACTGGGTGGTCACTTCGCCGTCGCGGGCGGCCAGCGGGCCGTAGTCGGTTATGTTCCGGTCGGCGACCAGGACGCCGGCGGCGTGGACGCCGGTGTTCCGCATGACGCCGTCCAGCTCGCCGACGGCGTCAAGGAGCTTTTTCGTCTCCGCGTCGGCGTCGTATTCCGCCTTCAGCTCGGGTATCGTCTTGAGGGCGGACTGGAGCGGAGTGACGCCCTTTTCCGGCTTGAACATGTCGGGGATCATCTTGGCCAGCTTGTCGGTGCGCGGGAGCGGGACGCCCATGACGCGCCCGACGTCGCGGATACCCGATTTCAGCGACAGGCAGCCGAAGGTGATGAGTTTGGCACAGTGCTCGGCGCCGTGCGTTTCGATGATGTGGGTCACCACCTCCTGCCGGCGTTCCTTGTCGAAATCGAGATCGATATCCGGCATTTCGTTGCGGCCTTCGTTAAGGAAACGCTCGAAAAACAGGCCGTATTTGAGCGGATCGAGGTTGGTGATGCCGAGGCCGTAGGCGATGATGGAACCGGCGGCCGAACCGCGCCCGGGTCCGACCGGAATGCCGTTCGAACGGGCGAAATTCACCACGTCCCAGACGATGAGGAAGTAGTCGGGGAAGCCCATCTTGACGATGACCGCCAGCTCCTTGTCGAAGCGCGCCGTCACCGCGTCCGGCAGCGGATCGCCGTAGCGCTTTTTCAAGCCTTCCAGGCAGATTTTCGACATGTATTCCACCGCCGTCAGGCCGTCGGGAATCTGCAGCGTCGGCAGGTGGAAGCCTTTCAGCGGCAGCTCGAGATTGCAGATGCCGACGACCCGCATGGTGTTTTCGATGGCGTCCTCGAAGCCGGGGAGGGCGGCCAGCATTTCGTCGGCCGATTTCAAATGGCAGCCGACCTCGGCGTGCATGCGGTTTTCGTCCGCCAGCAGCCGGCCGGTGTTGATGCAGATCATGATGTCCTGGATGTCTTTGTGCTCCGGCTTGAGGTAGTGCGAATCCGCCGTCGCCACCAGGGGGATGCCGGTCTTGTTGGACAGTTCGCGGAAGGCGGGCAGGATTTTCTGCTGCTCGGGCAGGCCGTTGTTCATGATTTCCAGGAAATAGTTGTCGGCGCCGAACAGGTCGCGGTATTCGAGGGCGGCGCGTTCCGCCTCCGCCATTTTGCCGGCCAGGAGGACTTGGGGGATTTCGCCCCGCAGGCACCCGGACAGGCAGGCGATGCCGCCCGACCACTCGCGGAGAATGGTTTTGTCGATGCGCGGATAACGGTACAGGCCGGTGAGAAAGCCTTCCGAACACAGGCGGGACAAATTCTGGTAGCCTTCGAAATTGCGGGCCAGCAGGGTCAGGTGGTTGTAGGCGAACTGTTCGGACGTCGATTTGTCGCGGCGATCGCCCGGCGCCACATACGCTTCGAAACCGACCACCGGTTTCATTTCCATCTTCTTGGCCGTGGTGTAGAAGTCGACGGCGCCGTACATGACGCCGTGATCGGTTATCGCCATGGCGGTCTGCCCGAGTTCCTTGGCGCGGCCGAGCATCTTGTCCACCAGGACGATGCCGTCGAGGGTGGAGTAGTGGGAATGGATGTGCAAATGGGCAAACGGGGCGGCCATGACGATTCCTCCGGCAAACGTATTCCAAACAAGAACCGGCCCCGCCGCGTCAAAACGGCGGGGCCATTCTTATTGTATCTTTTTCGCCGAAAGTTGCCACAGTTACGACACGAATTTCAACCCGACAATGCCGCAGACAATCAGCCCGAGGCAGACCAGGCGCGGCCAGGCGGCGGAGTCGTGGAACAGATACATTCCCAGTATCGCCGTGCATACCGAACCGATGCCGGTCCATACCGCATAGCTGGTTCCGACCGGAAGCGATTTCATGGAATACGAGAGCAGATAAACGCTTATGGCCATCGAGAGCCCGGTCAGCACCGAGGGCCAGAGCCGGGTGAAATTGTCGGTGTATTTCAGCCCGATGGCCCAGCCGGTCTCGAAAAATCCCGCAATAACCAAAATTACCCATGCAATCGTCATAAGGCTTCCTCCAAGTCGCGTCATACAAGCCGGCGCAGTTCACCTGACCCGGAGGGCGCATCCGGACGCGCTACGGGAAGCCCGGAACCCAATGCATAATTAATCCTACTACGCGACTGTTGTGGATGCGGTTCCCACAATAGCCGCGTTGTAGATTAAAACATTCCCTGCCCCAGAATCGGGGGCGCTTCGCCGCCTTTGCCGGGGCCGATGGTGCCTTCGGACTTGACCGGCGGCAGCGGGGCGGACGGATCGCTGAACACGTCGCGCGGCGCCTGCGTCGTAGCGGGCGGCAATGGCGCTTGTTCGGCAACCGGAGCGCTGGGCGAAACGGGCGCCTGGTAGGTCTGTTGCGTGTACGGTTTGTACACATCCTCGAGGTTGCGATCGGTGGAGGGCGCGGGTTCGCCGCGGCCGCGACGGCGCTTGCCGCCGCCGCTCGGGGCGCTTTCGCCCCCGGCCGGCGCGTCGGACGACGGGCTGATGAAACGGGTATCGACCATCGGCGTGCCGGGAGGCGCGTTGACGGGAACGAAATTCGGATCGCTGGCCGGCAACTCGGCCGCCGCGCCTTCCGGAGGAAGCGGTACGCCGGCCGGATACACCGGCACGCCGGTTGCGACCGGAAGCGATCCGGTGGCGGAACTTCTCGCCGGCACGCCGTCGAACAAGGCTTCCCCCACCACCATCTGCCCCGGTTCCGGTTCGACAAACAGGTGGCTGCCATCGGCGGAAGTCGCCGCCGGCGGCATGGGCGGCACGGGTTCGTCCTCGTCCAGCGCGGTGGAAACCACCGGGCCGTCGTCATCCTCTCCGCCCATCGGCGGCGGCGGCAATCCGGCGAAACCGGAACCGTCCTGTTCACCATCATCCGTCACCCCGAACGGCAGGGACGCCCCCTGTCCGGGAATCGGCATGCCGGCATAGGGATCGGCCACCGGCGTTCCGGCCTGTGCGCGAGCCGGCGGCTGGCCGGGAACGGGCATATTGCTTGTCGCGAAGGGAGAAGGTTCGGTTTCGGCCGTCGGCGCGCCGGAAGGCGCGAACATGGACATGTCGGGCTGCGAGAACAGATCGTCGCCGCCTTCGGCATAGTCGTCCGGCGCATCGAAGGACGGCACGCCGGCCGCGTACGAGGAATCGCCGCCGGCGAAGGGAGCGGTCGGCGGGAACGAACCGGGCGCGGCGAACGGATCGGGCGCGGGATGGGAATCGACAACGCCCTCCCATCCGCCTTCCGGGTCGGAACCGGCGAAAGCGTCGCCGCCGCCCGTGCTTCCGGACATGCCCGCGTCCATACCCGGAAGCGGCAGGGATATGCCGGCGGGCGGCGGCGCGGGGCTGGACGCCGGACGCCGCGCGGTCGCCGACGGAGCGGGAGTCGGTTCGGACACATAGGTCGCCGTTTTCCCGGGCTGCCCGGATTCGGGCGAGGCGGGGATGCTGTCGGCGAACTGATCGTCCGCCGGCGAGGGCGGGAAGGCGGGCATTTGCGAATCGGAGGCGAACAGGCTCTCGGTGGCGGGCGAACCGCGCGGCACCGAACCCGCCGCCGACCGCCGCTCGGTTGACGGGGGAGGAGTCGGGCGCGACGGTTCGGAACTCCAGGTCTTGAACAGGCTGGCTTGTCCCGAATCGCCGCCGACCGGGGCGGACGGGCTTTCGAAACCGGAGGCCGCGCCGCCGAAATCGTTCGGCGACAGCGAGGACGGCATGCCGGACGAACTGCCGCCGCCGAATCCGCCCGGAGGCGGAGGCAGGGAACCGCCGGCGAACGCCGGCGCCGGCGGCGCGGAAGAGGCGCCGCCGCCTTCCGCCTGGGGCGCCATGGGAATGGCGTTCGGGTCGGCGACTATGCTCCACGCTTCCAGATCGACGCCCTGGCTCCGGGTCGGACTGGCGGCGATGCCGACGGCGGGCTGCGAAGCGGGCGGCGGCACGCCGGGGAAGGTATCGCCCGGCTGCGCCGGAGTGGCGGCGGCCGTTTGCCCCGCCGGGAAGCGGGAACGGTTGGCCATGAACCATTCGGACCAGCGGGCGCCGTCGAGGCCGAAATCCTGGCCGGTGAGGCGGGCGAGGCTGGCGCGGGCGGTTTCCAATTCATCCGCCGCTATCTGGTCGGGGCCGAGATTGAGGACGCCGACCAGGAAGTCGACGCTTTCGGGAAATTCCGCCATGGCGGCGAGGGTGACTTTGCGCACTTCCGGATCGGCCCGGCAGGCGTTTTCGAGCGCGGTCGCGCCGGCGGCGTCGCGGAATTTGGCGATGGCCAGCGCCGCTTCCCGCCTGACTTCGGGATCGGCGTCGGCTTGCAGCGCTTTTTCCAGCGCCGGCCTGCCCGCCGTGCCGGCGCGGCCGATTTCGCCGATGGCCCAGGCGGCGGCGGCGCGGTTGATGGCGTCGGCGTTCGAGGTAAGGACGGTGCCCAGCGGGCCGGCGGCGCGGGTGATTCGGGCATAACCGACCAGCCTGATGTAGCCGTCCAGGGGATTGACCTGGCGCGATACCGCCAGCTCCGCCGCGTTGATGGAGGCGGCGTCCTGCAGTTCGGCCAGCGTCTCGGCCGCGGCGCGGCGGACGAGGGGCGAGGAATCGGTCAGCAGGTTCCGGATGGCCGGGAGGCTGCCGGCGTCCCGCATGCGGGCGAGGACGGCCAGGGCGGCGGCGCGTATTTCCGGCTTCGAGTCGGCGAGCGATTTCTGGAGGGCGGGAAGGGCGTCGGCCCGGTTCGCCAGCATCCAGCCGATGCCGGCCGCCTTCGCTTCGCTCCCGCCGATGGCGATGTTTTCCAGTTCGCGGCCGTAGCGCGCCTCGTCGAGGACCGGGCGGGCGCCGGGATTCTGCGCGGCCGCCAGCATGGCGCTGATGACCTGGTCGGGAACGCCGTTTTCCTTCATGGAAATCAAGGCGCGGGACGACAGATCGAACAGGTTCGGCGTGTTGTTGATTTTGGCGACAATCACTTCCGGAGCCATGCCGGCGCGGACCAGGCCGATGATGTCGGCGTTGGCCAGCACTTCCCTCCCGGCATCGGCGGCGGCGCCGGTCGACAAGAGGGCGGACAACGCCAGGGCGGAGAGGCCGGAACAGATTTTCCTGTAGTTCATGAGCATAATCCCGTCGGCGGCGTCGACTCCTTGGGGACAACCACCCCCCGGGATCGCGCCGGCACCATGACCGCCCGATGGCAAAAAGTTTTCGGGAAAATCGCGGCCGGCGGTTTGACCGTTATTTTCCGCTATTCAAATATACATAAAAACCACCGGCAAAACCATAGCGTTGGCGGGAAATCCGATCCAGGTTGCGCCGTCCACCCGGGGCGAAGACGCTAGTCGAGGCGGACCGCGCCTTTGACAATGTCCCGGTCGAAAAAGTTGACGCTCATGCCGGCGTCGATGACGTGGCGCTGGGCGTTTATCCCGCTCGATCGGGGGCTGAGGAGGAAGAGGGCGAGATCGGCCACCTCGGCCGTGTCCAGCGCGCGTTTCCGCAAGGTCGCCTTTTCGGCGAACAGGTAATTGTCCAGGTATCCGGGAATGCCGGCCGACGCCGAGGTTTTCAACAGTCCCGCGTTGATGGCGTTGAAACGCACTTCGGAAAAGGCGGAAAAGCTTTTGGCCAGGAAGGCCACGGACGCGTCCAGGGCCGCCTTGACCGGCGCCATGTAGCCGTAGCTTTCCGACGCCATCGTGGTATGGGAGATGGAAATGGTCACGACCGAGGCGTCCCGGGCGAACATGCCCTTGAACGCGTTGGCGAGGGCGGGCAAACTGAACATGCTGATGTCGACTGCCTGGAGGAAATCCGCCTTGACCGTCTCGTGGAACGGTTTCATGCCCCGGCTGTAATTGGCGAAGGCGATGGAGTGGACCATGCCGTGGAGAAGCGGGTGCTTTTCCGCCACCTTTTCGGCCAGGCGGGCGATATCCTCCTCGCGCTCGACGTCGCAGGGATAGATGTCCCGGTCCGGAAACAGCTTGGCGACCGCCTTTCCGGCCGCTTCGTCCTTCACCGCCAGCACCACGTTCGCGCCTTCGCCGATCAGGCCGCTGGCGATGTGCCAGGCCACGCTTTTCTTGTTGGCGACGCCGACGACGAGGAAGGTTTTCCCTTCCAGGCGCAAAAACGACGCATTGCTCATTGTCTTTTCTTCCTCCACTCCAGATGCGATTCCAGCAGACGTTGCGCCGCGTTGGCGTCGATAAGCGTTTTTCGTCTGCGCCGGTCCAGCCCGGCCTCCTTGAGGCGGCGCGTCGCCTCGGTGGTGGTCAGGCGTTCGTCCCACAGCACCACTTCCAGGCCGGTTTCGGCCAGCAGGTCGCGGAACGCTTCCGCCTCCCGCGATTTCGGGCCGGGGCGGCCGTCCATGTTGATGGGGTGGCCGAGGACGACCAGCTCCGCCCGTTCGGCCGCCGCCTTGGCGGTGACGGCGGACAGGGCGTCCTGCAAATTTTTCACCGGCGCGAACCCGGACGGAACGGCAAGGCGCTCCTGTTCGTCCGTCACCGCGAAACCGACGCGGCGATCGCCCAGATCGACGCCGAGCAGTATCATGCGAATTCCTTGACCGTAATTCCGTTCATCCTCAGCGCCGCCCGCACCACGTTCCGCAGCAGGAACGCGTTGGTCAGCGGGCCGACCGATCCGCGCGGCTTGGTGATGTGCCCGGCCATGTCGCCCACCTTGTCGAAATCGACGTCTCCGGAATAGCGCATCGCCGGTTCGCCCTTGTCGTTCAAGAGCGGGCCGCCGTCGTGATCGAGGCCGACGGGAACGTTGTTGTCGCCGACATCCACCACCACCGCCCCCCGGCGCACCATGTCCATGGTGACCAGCGGCTCGAGGTTCGGGCGGTGCGGGCGGGTGCCGCCGTCCCGCTTCCACGCCAGCCACTGCCGCTCGTACGCCCGCCAGCGCGCGCCGGAGGCGCCCGCCGCCGCCACCACCACCTCGGCGTCCAGCATCACCTGCCGCAAGTCGGACCGGGTGTGCGCGACCGTCACCGTCGCGTGCCGGGCGAGAAGCATGAGGGCGAGCGGTTTCCCCACCGTGGCGCTCCGGCCGATGACCAGCGCCCGCGCGCCGGCCAGGTCCGGTTTGGCGGTCAGGATGAGTTCGAGCGCCGCCATGGCGGTGCAGGGGGCGGGATCGCACTGGTTGGCGATGAGCAATTTCCCGAGATTGCAGGGATGGACGCCTTCGGCGTCCTTGATCGGATCGAGGGCCTCGACCAGTCGCAGGTGATTGCATCCGGCCGGAAGGGGGGTGAAAAGAATGATGCCGGACACGTCCGCATCGTCGGACGCCTGTTTAACCGCTTTCAGCAGATCGGCCTGCGACGCGTCGGCCGCAAGGCGGATGTGGCGGTGGGTGACGCCGTGCTGGCGGCAATGTTTGGCCTGCGCCTGGGCGTACCAGTCGGTGCCCGGATCGTTGTTCGCCTGGATGGCGGCGAGACAGGGCGTCTTGCCCTTTTCGGCCAGGGCGGCAACGCCCGCCGCGACTTCGGCCAGTACGCGGCCGGTTTCTTCCTTGCCATCGAGAATCTTTGCTGGCATGCATGCTCCTGTTCGCAATCAAATGCATCGGTACCCTGCCCGCTTCAAAGCCATTCCGGCCAAACGCCCCGGCCGGACCGTTCATAATAATATGGTCTGGGGCGGATAACGGCAAGCCTGGGCGGATAAATTTGCCTCATTGGCGCGGCAGAATCGTCCTGTCCGGATTTCATCCACACGGCATGCATGGCGGATTTTTTCAAAATAATACGGCGAATCGCGATTTTTATTGAAGAAACGACTTGGTTTGGTCGAAACGGCGGCCTGGTTTCATCGTCATGGCAAGGGATTTGCATTTCAAGCGGCGAAGCATTGTCTCATGGAATTTTTCAATCGTGGTTTTTCGATTCGCACCGTTCTTGAAAAGGAGGGTTTGTCATGCTGTGTGAAAACTGTGTGTGCGTCGACACGGCCGCGCTTTCGGCGCCGGCCGCCGGCGCGGCGCGCCGAGCCGACGGGAAGCGTCGACGACAGGCGGAGCCGGTGTTTGTCACCGATTCCGATCCGGAGGGTCGGTTCATGCGTATCGGCGGAGCCGACGGCGGCTGTGCCTGCGTCGAACATTTGCCGATGGAGGAAATTGTCTGACGGGCCTTGAATAAAGCATTGGAGCATTTTCAGAAATGCTTTGATTGCGGCAGGAGGAAAAATGATTGGCACTCAGGAAGCAACCGCGGCGACGGGCGTTGCCGGAGGCGCACGGGCCGACAAGGCGGAAACGGTCGATCCGGAAGTGTTCGCCAGGGAGCTGAAAGCGCAGTTGTCGGGCGGCGGCGGCTCGAAGGACGGGGTCGCGGCCGTGCTGGAAAAGCTCGCCTCCGCCTTTCCCGGCGCGACCATCACCACCCAGTCGACGGCCGGGTTCGCGGCGGCGCGAAGCCATATCGGCTCATCCGGCGAACAGGCGTCCATCAATCTCGGCGCCGACATTCTGGCGCAGATGAGTACGGACGAAAGCCTGTTCGAGCGGGTGAGGCAGATGGCGACCACCCTGCTTTCGGCCGGGCAGCGGCAGAATCTGGTGAACACCGGCGGGTCGGTTCAGCGCAGCGTGAGTATCGAAAGCAGCGAAGCGCGCTATGTCGAAGTGCATCGCACATCAGCAGGCACCCAGCTCTCGGTCACCGCCCTCTCGCTCGAAACGGAGAGCATGGTGAACGATATTCTCAACAAGATGCTGGGCGCGCGGGACACAAGCGGGCGGCAGACGGGGCAGGCCGCGTCCTCGAAAGACACGGGCGTGACGTTCGAGGATTTGATCGGCGGCGGCAATTCCGGCTGGCGTCTCGAAGGCGTTATCTCTTCCCAGGCTTTGACCGGAGCCGGCGGGCAGAGTGTCGGATCGTTCGGGCTCGGGCGGATGGTCCAGGAGACCCGGACCGCGACGTTGGAGGTGGTGATCGAGCAGTGGTCTGTGGCGGCGCGGGAAGGCACGGCGACGGGGCGGGATCTCCTCGGCTATATCCAGATGATGAACTTGTCCGATCCGCTGGTTTTCGATCTCGGGGACGAAGGGTTCGATTTGCGATCGGCCGAGGACGGCGTCTACTTCGACATCAAGGGCGACGGGACGCCGGTCCGCACCGGATTCATCCAGGGCAATAACGCGTTTCTCTACCTGGACGGCAACGGGAACGGGACGGCGGACGACGCGGGCGAACTGTTCGGCGATGTCGGCGGGTTCGCCAACGGGTTCGAAAAGCTGGCGCAGTACGACGACAACGGCGACGGGGTGATTGACGAGTCGGACAAGATCTATTCCGAATTGCGGCTGTGGCGGGATTTGAACGCCGACGGAATAAACCGGGAAAACGAGTCGATGACACTGGCGGAAGCGGGGATCAGGTCGATTGATTTGAAGTATCGCCAGACATACGAAAAAGACGCGCACGGAAATGTGATTGGCGAGCGCGGGACTTTCATCCGGGACGACGGCCGGACAGGCAATATCGCCGATGTGTGGCTGCGGAGCGTGTAGAGCGGGCGGGGCGATTGCATGTTGCCACTACGTGGTCTTTTTGTTGAATGAATAATGGATGGGTTAATCCTACAACGCGGCACTTGCGGGAACCGCATCCGCAAATGCCGCATGAATTTAGGGTTACCGAACATCCGGAAGGCGCTGGCGGAAAACGACGCGACCTCCCTCTCACTATGCAACCTTTTGATCACACGACTGTTGTGGGTGCGGTTCCCACAACAGTCGCGTTGTAGGATTAACCCATCCATTATTCATTGTTAATTATTCATTCTATAAAGGCAGTGCCTGCAATTTCACGTGGTCGTCACGGTAATCTTCTTCGTTACCGGCGCCGCTTTCGGCAATACCACTTCCAGCACGCCATTCTTTACCGTCGCCGTTATCTTGTCCTTGTCCACGTTCTCCGACAGGGAAAAAGACCGCTGGTAATCGCCGACCCGGTACTCCGAATACACCAGTTTGCAACCGGAGCACGTTTCCGGCGCGGCCGACTTGGCCCTGATGGTCATAATGTCCTGGTCGATGTCGATGTCCACCCCGTCCGTGTCAACCCCGGGACGGTCCATCAACAACCGCGTCGCGCCGTCGCCGTCCACGATATCCACCGCCGGAACAAATGTCAAACGTTCCGCAATCGCTTCCGTTTCGTTTTCGGAAGCGACCGAAACGGCGCCGCCTTCCGTCCGTTCCGCTTCACGCGTCAAGGTGCACTTGGTATCATCACATGTTGCCATGATTAATCCTCCTTGCTTTCAAGTCGAGTTCTCAAGAAAATCGGGCCAACCGCCGCCCGATTTTCTTGAAAATTGTTAGTGTTTATACTGCAATGGGTTGTTTTTTCGCCAGGTCGACCAAAACGACCGACTTGACAACAATTCCCGACGAAAAAGGAACCCCGGAAACTTTAAAGGAAATCAAACGGCGGTTTGTTTGATTTTCTTTAAAAGTCCACTTTCAAGCGCCAACCACAATCTTCCTCGGTTTGTCACTTTCCGCCCTGGGCAATCGTACCTGCAAAAGCCCGTCGGCCAACTTCGCCTCAACCCTGGAGCCGTCAATCTGGAACGGCAACTCGATTACCCGGGAAAATTCGCCGTCCGGGCGCTCGCGCCTGACATACCGTTCGCCTTCGCCCCGGCCTTTTCTGGAACCTTTCACCGCAACCGTTTTGCCATGAACCGTCAACTCGACATCGCTCATCTCGACGCCCGGCAGCTCGCTGGTAAGATAAACGCCGTCATCGTTCGACCATACATTGAAAGCCGGATACGCCGTCGCGCTGTGTGTCGCGCCGGAATTTCCGATAAAACGATTGACCAGGTCAAAAGGGTTACCAAATGTAGACCTTGGGAAAAACGATCTGCTCTTCGTCCAAAACATGTCCCACTCCTTTCGAATACAGATTTCTATCCCTCGTAGAGTATAAAATCGTTTTATACTACGCCATAAAACACAAGCAAACGTATTGCCATTTCGATTCGGATGCATGGGTCTATTTATTTTAATATATTATTATTGTTTGTGATATGGATTTTCTGAATTCTATTGACGAGGTACGCTATTTGCGAGAATGTAGGCTGATTGGGTCAAAATGACAAGGCGGCGGCTATGCGTGTCATAGTGACTTGCCATAATAAATATCCATTTTTATTGTACAAATAGAATGTGTTGGCGGATTGAAGGGTGGCGACTTCCGCTAAAGATTTCCGGATTAAGTTGCGAAGGCGGATGCCGGTTGCGTCGATATTCAGGAGAGCGGGTATGAGAAAAAAAATTCCGGAAAAAGTATTATTTTCGATTTTTCCTGAAAGAGATGGGCAAAATCAGGCAATTCAGATAAACATTGAATTGTTTTGACAAGCGTTTTTGACTGTCATGACCAAGATTATTCCGCCCGGCGGGAGAGTGCGTTCGGGTCGGAAATTTTTTTGCCAAGCGGGGGAGCGTGGGATGGAGAAGGAAGAGGAACTGAGCAGGCGCGATTTTCTGACTTGGGCGGCGGCGGCGGCGGCGGCCCTGGCTTTGCCCGGATGCGCGCCGGCTCCGCAGGCGTATTCGCCGCCGCACGAACGGCTGCGGCCCTCGTACACCACCGCCTACGCGTCGCCCGCGCCGGCGATGATCGAGGAAGCGCAGCCGCGCGTCATTTATGTCCAGCAGCCGGCCCCCGCGCCCGCGCCGGTCCGCTCGCCGACCGCCGTCGCCGCGCCGTACGGCGGCAAAGTCAGCGCCATGTCCCGGAATTCCTGGGGCGCGACGCCCGCCATTCCGGCCAAGATGAAACCGATGAACGGGGTCAACCGCATCACCATCCATCACGAAGGCAGCGCCAAGCCGAACAACGATTCGTCGCCCGCCCAGGTGGCGGCGACGCTCCGCCTTATCCAGGGCCAGCACCGGAAGCGGATGGGCGCCGGCGACATCGGTTACCATTTCATCATCGACCGGACCGGCGTGGTTTGGCAGGGCAGGGACTGGGCCTATCAGGGTGCGCACACCTCGGGCGCCAATTCCAACAACATAGGCATCATGCTTCTCGGCAATTTCGAAATCCAGCAGCCGACCGCCCAGCAACTGGCTACGCTACGCCTGTTGACCGGATCGCTTGTCCGCAAATACGGCCTCAATGCGTCCAAGGACATTTACGGCCATTGCGATTTCTGCAACACCCAGTGCCCCGGCAGGAATCTGAAACCGCAGATTCAGGTGTTGCGCCGCGGCGTCTAGGAGCCTGTCGGGGAACGTCTTTTCCACAACAGGCTCCCAGAAAACTTCCTCAACCGCATCACCAGACACCGCGTTACCGCGACGCATTTGCCTTGGGCTAGCGATTCCGTTTCACCACGGCTCGCAGAGGACTCTAACCTCATTAGACGTACGCCGTGCCCGGCGTACATAAAAACCTCGCCCTCCGCATCGGGAGGGCGAGGTTTTTTGTGAAGCGCGCAGTGGCGATTGCCGGCTCGTGCCCGTGCCGCGCCGCTACTGCCGCCAGCTGTTTTTCGTCGCCGCGTCCTTGAACTTCGCGCGGTTCTCGTCGCTCGGGGGCGGTTCGGAATCGCCGAATATGGCGCGGATCCAGTGGCCGTCGGTGGGGTTGGGGAGAACGATGTACTTGATGCCGTACAGGTACTTGTCCTCTTCCATCAGCTTCCGGCGCTCGTCCACGTCCTTGACATAGTATTTGCGCTGGAAATCGTTCAGGTTGTCGCCCAGCTTGACCACGATGTTGTAGGTCTTGGCGATTTCCTCCTGCGGCTTTTCCTTGTTCGAGGTTTCCCGCTGGACAATCAGATGCTTTTCGTCGACGAAGGGGAAGCCGGCCGACTTGAGGTTTTCCGTCGCCAGCTTGTAGGTATCCTCGCCTTGATCCCGGTTGGTCACGTAAAACACCTCGACGCCCTGGATGCGGCAGTACTCGAAGAATTCGATGGCGCCCGGCATGACGTCGAACTTGTTCTCGGCGACCCACTTGTCCCAGCTCGGATCGTCGAAAAAGTCCATGTCCTTATTGATCAGGTAGCCCCAGTAGCTGGTGGCGCCGAGAATGGTATCGTCGACGTCGGTGACGACGGCCAGCGGCTTGTCGCCGGTTTTCCGGTCGCGGAGCGCGTTGTCGACGTGCAGCTTGGCGATGTTGAACGCCTGGTAGTACAGCGCCTTGTACTCGGCCGCCGTCTGCTTCCACGCCACCGCCGAAATGAGCAGGTTGCGATCGCCGCCGGCGCCCTTGTCCTCGGCCCGTGCCGTTCCCGCCGCCATCACGGCCAGGATGGCCGTTACACACAGGATCTTTTTCATGGTCACTCCCCACCTTTCCAAAAAAGCCGGATACTATCCGTTCGCCATCCAATTGCCGAACGCGGCACGATTATACCCGGGCGTTTTCCCGCCGCAATGGCGTTTTCGGTAATTGCCGAAAACGCTCGAGCGGTGCGTACATAAAAAACCGCCTCCCGCAAGGGAGGCGGCGGAATGGTATGCGAGTGGGGTAGCCGTGTATCAGGCGGCGCCGATAAGCTTTTTGCCCACTTCGACAGCCGTCGCGGCGTCGGCGGTGTAGGCGGAGGCGCCGATCTCGTCGGCGAAGGCCTGGGTGACCGGAGCGCCGCCGATCATGACCTTGGCCACGCAGTTGGCGGCCTTCAGCGCTTCGATGCAGTCGCGCATGGCGGGCATGGTGGTGGTGAGAAGGGCGGAAAGGCCGACGATGCAGGCGTCGTTTTCCTGGGCGGCGGCGACGAACTTCTCGGGGCCGACGTCGGTGCCGAGGTCGACGACCTTGAAACCGGCGCCCTTGAACATCATGCACACCAGGTTTTTGCCGATATCGTGGAGATCGCCCTTGACCGTGCCGATGACGACGGTGCCGAGCGGCTTGACGCCGGCCTTGACCATGGCGGGTTCGTGGATGGCCATGCCCTTGTTCATGGCGCGGGCGGCGATGAGAACTTCGGGAACATAGACCTGGTTATTCTTGAACTTTTCGCCGATGATGGACATGCCGGCAATCAGGCCCTTTTCCAGAATCTCCCTGACGCCCGTCCCGGCGGCCAGCGCTTCGCCCACCAGACGTTCCACTTCCTTCGCCTTGCCCTTCTGGAGCATTTCACTGATTTGGTTCAAGTCGGCCATGATTTCTCCTCGTTACCTGCTCGCCAAAAAAAATATCGCGCACGTTGCGCATGGAATTTCGGTCGGCCGGAATCCGGCGCCGCCAGCCGCCCGAAACTGGCTGGCAATCGATCAACCGCTCCCTTTCGCGGCCCCTTATTTAATAAGTATAGCTCAAAGACGGCGCCGTTGGCTATGAATATAGGTGCAACATTTGGTAATCTGATGCTGGAGATGAAAGGGGGCCGGGGGAAACAAAATTCGGGCGGCGTTGCCGCCGCCCGTGTGACGCTCGTCGTATGAGAGACGAGAGAGAGGAGGTTGTTTCGGAGCGCTTTAGAAGGTGAAGCCGGCGCCGAGGTTCCAGTGGTGTTCATACGCGCCCGACCGGAAGTTGCAGTTGTAGTCGATGTGGGCCGAGAACGATTTGGTGATTTTCGCTTCCAGACCGGCACCGACGAGGAATCCGTTGCGGCTGCGTTCGGCGCCGTTGATGTTGATGCTGCTGACAGGAACACCGGCACCGTCGTACAGCGCTCCGTCGAAGTGGCCGCGCTTGCGGGCCAGTTCGGGAATCCAGGCGGCGCGGATGCGGGGCACGATAATCGCGTTGCCGGCGGCGATTTCGTAGGACAGGTCGACCCCGACCGGCAGTTCGAAGGTGTAGGAGTTCTGCCTACCGCCCTGGATGGCCCAGGAATTGCCTTCGTCGATGTTGCCGCGGCGGTCGTAGAAGTAGCGGAGGCCGACGTTCGGGACAACCTTGAAGCCGCCGAAGTTGAACTTGTAGCCGAAGGTGGCGTCGATGTTGAACGCGTTCGAGTGGTATTTCGCGTTTCTGCCGACGGTGCCGAACGGCGTTGTCTGGCTGCGGGCGCTATCGAAGCGGTTGTAGGAATAGCCTATCGAGGCGTTGGCGAAGAATTTTTCGCCGTTGTACTGGGCGTACAGCGCGGTGCCCCAGTGGTCGACTTCGCGATCGTGGCCGGAACTCTTGCCCTTTATCTTCGCCCAGTTGTAGGTGGTGGCCAGGCCGACGGTGAAGTTGCCGTTCGACCAGTCGAAGCCGACGGCCGGAGCGGTGGCGCGGTAGGTGTAGCCGTCCTCGTTCCCCCGGGTGTCCTGCCTCGCCCAGGTCTGGTAGAAATCGGCCCAGACGGTGAAGCCGCTGTAGTAGACGCAGTCAAGCTGGCGGCGGCTCCGGCTGGCGGAGGCGGGCGCCACGCTCGAACTTCTGGACGACGGCGCCATGGCGTAGGCGTCGTCCGACTGCACCAGGATGGGCGCGGTCCCGAAATAGCGGGTCGAGGATCCGATCCGGGCCGAGGCCAGGCGCTGCTTGATCGAATAGTTGAACGAATCGTAGCCGATCTGGGAGGCGTAGGCGTCGTTCGCATACCCCTCGTCCATCGCCTGCACCTGGGCGGCGGCCCCGAAGCACAACGCCAGGGCCAGGGCCAGCATGGGCCGCACACATTTCTTCATAGCATTTCCTCCAATAAGTACGCTGGCTTGTCCGCCAGAACCGTTTCTTTTCCGGGCCGGGTCGGCGTCATGCCGGAGACGCCCCGCCGTTGCCCAAAATATTTATCGGAGGTTGTCGCGGTCCGGCTTCAGTAAAAATTGATAAAATTCGGGAAAGATACGTTCGGTCCGAATGTTCGCGGAACCGGCGCACGAAATGCGAGGCAATACATTTTATGCGTCAGCCCTGCGAATGTTCGCCCGATTGCGCTTTTGCCTTGACAGCGTTTTCCCCATGCTTAAAAATAAGGGGCTATGATAGAGGATTATAGCTTAGAGCTTTGACGCATTGAACTGAGGAGAGACGTCTAGTGGCGATTTATGATTCCCTGCACGGTATTCAACTCGACCGCCTGGCCGAAGTGGCCGGCGGCAAGGCGCGCCTCACCTACCTGGTGGCGCAGCGCCTGCGGGCAATAAACAACGGCGCCATGCTGCTGGTCGAACGCCAGCCGGGCGAGGCCCTGTTGTCCGCCGTGTGCCGCGAAGTGTTGGAAAAGAAAATTTGGCTGGAAATCCCCGAAACGGAAGAACTGCCGGTCGAGGAGGAGGAATTCGATCTGCTGGCCCTGTCCACCGAAGACGGCGGCCTGGAGTTGTAGGAGGAGCGGATCGAATATCAGGGAGGGAGAAGGCGGGGAACGGCTTCGGCCGTTCCCCTTGTTTGTTATTGATTTCGATATCGCACGCGCAACTCCGGGTTTCAGGCGTAGCGATTGTCTATACCCAAAGCGAATTGGTTTTGGCCAAACGTAAATCCCAAGCCCAAAGCGCGTGCGAAGGTTATGGGGTTGAATAACCGAAAACCATACGCGCTTTGGTATACACCGAATTATCCCGTCACAAGATCCCGTTTTTCGCCCGGGTCGGCGTTTCAGACGCCGGGATGACGTTTAAGATGTGCGCAACGCATTCGGTGCGGAGACGTGTCT
>JAVBRW010000353.1:0-11116 GCA_031547475.1 Planctomycetota bacterium | reverse complement strand
GATCGCGCCGCCGGCCGCATGGGTTGCAGCCCGGATGAACTGGACGACTATCTCGACGGTATCATAAGCAAGGACGAAACATGTCCCCGAATTCCTGCAAAATCACGGAAATACCCTTGCATTCCGCCATTCGAGGCACCATACTATCCTGAAAGCGGCCGGCAGACCGCCGGCGACTTCGCGGACCGGGCCGAGGCGGAGGAGGATCCCGCCTTTCCTGTCCGCGAGACGAAACAGTTCGGTGAAACGAATGGAGAAGACGATGCCGACTCGGTGCGTCAAGGTCGGGGCGCTGTTGCTTCTGGCGATGCTGGTCGCCAATGCGGCGTTTGCTGCGACCACTGAACTGGTTTCGCCGAATGCGTGGAATTTGTACACTGCCTTGGGCGGCAGCAGTATTATCGATAATACTGCCAGGACATACAATTCCGCCACCGCCGAGATGTACGCGGATCTGATGCTGACTTCGGTGACGGCGCAGCGGACCTTCACCCACGCCATCCCCACCATCGTCGACTACAGCCAGACCGCCCACGCCATCACCGCCGCCGGCAGGGCGGAATCGGTGAACGCCCAGGCCTCCCTCTATCCCTCCTACTGTGCCCCGAACAAGAACTGGGTGATGTGGGACACGCCGTTTTTGGTGAAGGAAACCAAGAAGCGCGAGGACGGCTACCTCGGCTACGAGCAGGACATTAGCGGCTTCGCCACCGGCATCAGCCGGATGCTCGGCGAGACCTCGGCCATAGGCCTCGCGGTCGGCTACGACTACCGGAAGATGAACGGCCGCGACGGCTACATGTGGAAGGAACGGGCCGACGCCTTCCATTCCGCCATCTACGGCGGCACCGCCGTCGGCTGCTTCTTCCTGGACGCCTACGCCGGCTTCTCCTACGAGTGGCAGCGGACCTCGCGGATTGTGGAAGGCTTCACCGGTGACCTCGACAACAGAGGCAAGTACAACAACACCATCCTTTCGGCCGGCCTCAAGGCCAGTTATGTCTGGATCCTCCCGATCGAGTTCCGCATCACCCCGGCCATCGGCCTCGATTACAGCCATGTGCGGATGGGGGCCTTCAACGAATGGAACGGCGGCGCCACAGGCGGCCCTCCCAACAGCACGCTCCTCTCGGTCGGCAAGACGAACTACAACAATCTGGCCATGCCGATTACCGTGTCGGTGAATCGCACCTTCGCAACCGACTTCCTCGCCTTCGGCGGCTACCAGGCGCTGTGGACACCCGAGGTCAGGGGCGGCTGGGTGCCGCAATTCGGGCCCAAGAAGTCGTCGGTCAACGCGCTCCCTGATTGGCCGGGCGTTGGTGGTAGGCCTTATGCCCCCTTCGTCTCCAAGTCCACCCCCCTGGCCGACTCCTACGGCACGGTGGGGGCGGGGCTGAAGATCAAGCTGCGCGGCAAGTACGTCTTCGCCGTCGACTACGACTACTCATGGGCAAACAAGTACCAGAACCACACCCTCACCGGAACGTACGGGGTGTGTTTCTAACGATTCGCCCGCAAGCATTTCGAACACTGCGGGGGCGGCCCTTGGGGCCGCGCCCTTTCGCAACCATCGCTATGCCGATTTCAGGGAACCTCTCAAAACCCGTGTTTTCTTATCATTGGGCGCAGTGAGGGAACGTGGCTTCGAATCGCAACTTTCGGCAGTTTCGAAAGTTGCAATTCGAAGCTCAAGTGACCGAACAAGACCAATAATTAGAAAATACGGGGTTTGAGAGGTTCCCATAAGGCGATTTGACTCCATAGCATTTAAAAAGTATAATATAGTCATAATTCGACTATCGGAGACTCGCACTATGAATATCAAGCCATCGGCCGCCATCCGGCAAAACTATAACGAGATTGCCGAGCTCTGCCGATCCACCAAAGAGCCTGTGTACCTTACCAAAAACGGCGAGGGCGATCTGGTTGTCATGGATGTGGAATCATTTGTCCAACGCGAAAAAATGTTGCACCTGCGGGAGGAACTGCTGGCGGTGGAGGAGGATCGCGCCGCCGGCCGCATGGGTTGCAGCCCGGATGAACTGGACGACTATCTCGACGGCATTATAAGCAAGGTGGAACATGGGAAAGACGCCGAAATATGATGTCGTCGTGTCGGATCGCGCCCGGCAAATGCTCGGCGTGCATATGCGGTTCTTGGCGAACGTAAGCCCGCTCGCCGCCCGCAAAGCCAAAACAGCTATCATCGAGGCGATACGCTCCCTTGCCGTCATGCCCGGGCGATACCCGTTTTTCAACGAGGAATATATCCCGCCAAACAAATATCACCGAATGTTTGTGGAAAAATGGTATTTGATACTTAATCAAATCAGGGATAACACGGTCTTTGTGGATTATATCGTGGACTGCCGGCAGGATTACGGCTGGCTGGTTCAATAACGAACGTCGATTCTTCACTCGAACGTATGCGCCAGTTCATCGTACATTTCCGGCCGCACGTTGAGGGCGGCCCACACGGCGAAGCGGCGAACCGACGGGTCGGGGTCCTTGGCGGCGACGGACGACAGCGCCTCCTCGGCGATTTGCTCGAACCGGGGGTTGCGGTACAAATGCTTTTTTTCCGCGTCGGGAACGCCGTGGCGGAGAACGGCGAGGCGGGCTATGGCTTCCTTCCGCCAGCACTGCTCCTTGTCGCCGGTGGCGACGCGGACAAGGCAGGGAAGGCTGGCGAAGCCGTCGAGCTCTCCGAGGCCGACATTGGCTTTCCAGTACAGAAGGCGAAGCACGTCGCTTATGGCGTTCAGGTAGCGCTTGGCCGCCTCGGCCTGGCCGACGCGGCCGGACAGCCGCCAGTGCGCTTCGAGCGCCTGCGCGCCGCGCAGCTTGAAAATGACGCCCGTCATATAGACGAGCGCGCTCGACCGGTCTCGGGTCAAATGCCGGCCGCACAACAGGGCGGCGCGGTAGCAGCGCTCCGCCTCGCTTCCGTTCCCCGCCGCCTGCGCCCGTTCGCCGCGTTTCAGCAGCGCCTGAAGGTAACTCCGCATGACGACAAAATCGGGCTGTTTCGACGCCACCCGATCGAACTCGGGATAATACTCCGGCGACAGCCTGCATTCGGCCATATCAGCGGCGTCCAGGAGCAGCGCCACCCCCCGGGCGTCGGCGCCGCCGGCCTGCAGTTCCGCCTTTTCCAAATCGTACAACTGTTCCAGGCGCAGGAAAACGGCGGCGGCGTTGCCGGGGCCGACGGGCAGGCCGACCAGTTCGGCCAGGCCGGAGTCGGTGTCCCATTCGTCCAGCATCCACGGCCCGGGACCGTCGTAGCCTGCCGGCTGGAGGCTGAGGAACTCGCGGTACAGTTCCGCCTGCCGGGGCGTGGCGCCGCCGTCCGGCTCGCCGGCCGGGACGAAGGCGAAAGCCAGCAGCCAGGCGCAGACTATTGCTTGCGTAAATCGGAGCATCCACATAAGCTTTATGCCGTACCTTTTGCCAAAACAAGGAACCGATCCATGATTCGATTGAGCTGGGACACGTTTCACCATGATTGCCAATTGCTGGCCGACAAGGTTCGCCAGGGCGGGCGCAGCTACGACAAGCTGCTGTCCATAACCCGGGGCGGCGTGTTTGTCGGCTCGCTCCTGGCGTACCTTCTTGACAACCGGAACATCACCACCACCGCGCTCAAGCTTTACGAGTTCGACCAGGCGGCGTCGGTGGTCGAAGAGCTTTCCGCGCCCGACATGCCCACGCCCGGATCCCGCGTCCTGGTCGTCGACGATCTGCTCGATTCCGGCCGCACCATGGAATACATCATTGGCAAATGGGGCCAGGAATACAACCTGGAAATCGCCGTCCTCTACGACAAGGGCGGCGGCAAAATCCGCCCCGACTTCACCGCCCGAGCCATTCCGAACGAATGGGTGTGGTTTCCCTGGGAACCGGAAAACAAGTGACAATGCGTAAAACAATGCATAATGCATAATGAATAATGCATAATTAAGACGAAAAAGCCTTATTCTACTTTCCCATCAACAACAGACTAACGATTGATGTTCATCTATTGTTGACAGGAAGGTAAAATGAATGCTTCGTCTTAATTATGCATTATTCATTATGCATTATGCATTAATCTTGGCATTTTGGACAAAAGAAGCTCGACCGTCCGCCCTGCCTCACCATCATGATGGCCGACCCGCAGGCGGGGCAGGCTTCGCCCGCCTTGCCGTAGACGTTCAATGAGCGCTGGAAACCGCCTTCGCTGCCGTCGACCGTCCGATAATTCCGGATTGTGCTGCCGCCCTGCCGGATGGCTTTTCGCAGCACTTTTTTGATGGACGCGACCAGGCGGTCCCAATCGCCGCCGTCCAAATCGCCGGCCGGACGCCTCGGATCGACGCGGGCGCCCCACAAGGCTTCGCTCGCGTAAATGTTCCCCACCCCGACCACCACGGCCTGGTCCATGATGAAATTCTTCACGGGACAAGAGCGGCCCGCCGCCCTGTCCAGCATGGCACGGCCGCTGAAGGCGCGTTCGAGCGGCTCGACGCCCAGCCCCGACAATTCGGCCGGCCAGCCGTCGGGGCCGATGCCCGCCGGCACCACGAACCCGAAGCGCCGGGCGTCGGCGTAGCGCAGTTCATCGCCGCCGCGAAGGGAAAAAACGACCCGGTCGTGCCTGGCCCGGGGTTCCGATTCCGCTTCCACCCGGAAATGGCCGGTCATGCCGAGATGGGCCAGAAGCGCAGACGGACCGTCCAGATCGATGACAATGTATTTCGCCCGCCGCCTGACGCCGACGATGGCGCGGCCCCGGAGGAGCCGGCGCGCCAGCGCTTCGTCGAACGGCAGCCGCATGGCGCCGAGGAAGCGGACGCCGATCACTTCCCTGCCGGGCAACGCCAGCCCCAGCGCCTTGACCACCGTTTCCACCTCCGGAAGTTCGGGCATTGTTCAACACTCCCATCTGCATAGTAGATTTGGCGTAAAAAAAAACGGCAATCCCGAAAGAGGCCGGCCGCGAAAAGGAAATTGTATGATAACAAATCGGCCTTGTCCACCAGGGCACCTTGTTTCGGGAGAAAAAACATGGGGCGTACCAT
Organism: Planctomycetota bacterium; assembly: GCA_031547475.1. Lineage (GTDB taxonomy): Bacteria > Planctomycetota > SZUA-567 > SZUA-567 > SZUA-567 > JAJBSZ01. Next base: position 6,050 of record JAVBRW010000353.1, on the reverse strand, counting down.
CCTGCTCATTCTCACGCTTGCCGGCGGCCTGGTCGCGTCGGCGTACCTGGGAATTGTCGATTCCCAAGCCGACGCCGACGCCGCCAGGGACGGCAGGGACTCGTTGAACACCGTGGCGGTCAGGCGCGCCGCGCCGGCGAACGATCGCGGCGGCGGAGCCAATCCCCAATACCAACAAGCCTACGCCCAGCAGAAAGCCTATCAAACCACCCGCAGCCTTGTTCCCGCCGCCAAACCGCTTGCCGCGCCATCGGCCAACCGGCGGTCGGTCCAGCCGCCGGCGCGGGAGCAGACATTCAGCCAATACCTCGCCGTGGCGCGCCGGGCTCGGGGAACGCTGGTGTTCCAGCCCGTGGGCGATCTGCCGCTCGATCAGAAAAGGGCGGTGGCGCATTTGCTGGACGCGGTGTCCGCCTTTTTCGGCATGCCGGCCGTGTGCGCGTCGGCCATCCCCCTCGGCCAACTGCCGCGCAACTATGTACGGGTACGCGATGGGATTCGGCAAATTAACGCAGATGCGTTAATGAGCAATTTTTTGCGCCCCCATGTCGGCGGCGACATCGCCTGCATCATCGCATTGACGGAGGAGGAAATCTACCCGGGCGATCGCCCCTCCTCCGGTCCGGTGCGGGGCGTATCGTCGTACTCCGGCGGAACGGCGGTAATTACCACGGCGGAGGCGCTGGACAATTCCGCCGCCGACCGCGGAAAAAACCTTGCGCGCCTGAGCAAGATTTCCCTTCACGAGATGTGCCACACTTTTGGCCTAAAGCATTGTTCGCAATACGAGTGCCTGATGAACAGTTGTGGCGATATACGGGAAGTGGATAGAATACCGCTTTTCCTGTGCCCGGACTGTCTGGCGAAAGTTTCCGTCGCCACCGGGAGGGAGCCGTCCCTGCACCTCGAAGACATGCTGGGGCTGTGCAAGGCGAAGGGTTTTTCCGTCGAAGCCAGGCAGTACTTGCGGGCGCTTCAAATGCTTAAATGAAAATTCTTTTTTTTTGCCGGAATCGTCAAATTTTCGCCCGAAGTGGAAGCTGCAAATCCACCGGCAGTCAACAAATAGCTAACCGGTTTAAATTGAATATGTTATCGGAAGTCAAGAAACAGCCTTTTTCTCGATAATTGTATTGAAGTTTGCAAATTTATTCATTATAAATACGGCACGCGCCGAAGCGTTCCGCGCACCTGCTGGCGGAATGCGTTCGGACCCCATGCTGAAAGGCCCGAACGGCCGCGTTCATCCGTGGATGGGTGATAAAAAAGGAGGCGATACCGAGGAGGTTTGAACACCGAGAGAAAAGGAGAGAGAGATGAGGAAATTGTTGGCAGCGGCTTTTGCCGCGTCCCTGATGACGGGGGCGGTCATGGCGGCGGATCCGTGTAATACCTGTGCCCCGAGCCCTTGCGCCCCCGCCTGCCCCACCAGGGTTGTTTGCCCGCCCCAGGAAAAATGGATTGACGTGTGCGAAACAATCCAGGTGCAGGTCCCGGTCACCGAGTACGTCGACGAACCGTGCGAAGTCCAGGTCACCCGCATGGAAATCGTCGAAGAGGAAGTGCCCTGCATGGTCAACCAGTGGACCTACGAAACCAAGCAGGTGTGCGAGATGAAGACGGAGGTCGTGTGCGAGGAATACACGGTCGATGTCTGCAAGACCGAATACCGCACCGAAACCCGTACCCGCAAGGTTCCGCAGATCGTCTGCGAGGAAGAGGAAAGGGTTGTCAAGAAAAAGGTTTGCGAGGAGGTCTGCGACCCCAACACCGGCAAGATGACCAAGGTTTGGCGGGAAGAGTGCGAAACCGTCATGGTCCCGGTGAAAAAGAAAATAATGGTGGATCAGGAATACGAGTGCAAGGTCAAGGTGAAGGTGAACGTCCCGGTCACCAAGACCCGCCAAGTCAAGCGCCAGGTTCCGGTTACCAAGGAAGTGCGCGTCCCGAAGTGTGTCCAGGTTCCCTCGACCAAGATTGTCAAGGTCCAGAGACCGGTATGCGAAACCAAGACTGTCATGCGCAAGAAAGCCGTCTGCACCATGAAGACGGTCGAAAAACAGGTTACCCGCCGCGTCAAGGTGCCGGTCGAGCCTGTCTGCCCGCCCGCTCCGGCGCCGGGTTGCTGAATTGCGGCTTGGTGGTTCAGCTTCGCAGCGAATCGATTAAACGCGATTCAACCAGACATGCAAAGGATGCGCCGATCGGCGCATCCTTTTTTTTATCAAATTATTTGCCCACAACACGTTATTTAAAAATAAACCTATGCGATTCTTTTTGAATTTACTTGCTAAACCAAACTTCATAACATAAAATATTCTTATATTGCATATTTTACAGTAGCGATCGCGCCTCATGGCAATGGCACCGGGTGCAGCGAGGGCACGATTTTGTTTGAACATTTGCTATTTATACAGTTATATCCAATCCGTTCACGACTTCGGGATGGCGCTCCCATCCCAGAGGGCGTGAGTGATTGCGGCCCTAAAAAAAACCGTTTTTCGGCGCATTTCGTTATAACCAAACATCAGAACTAGGCCAAAAGATTGTGCCGGCAGAAAATGACTGATAATCGCGTCATTCAAGTCAATTCCCGAGCGGAAGGACGGACAAGCTCCGCCCCAACCCGGAGGAACGTTCCGCTCATGATTATCGGTTCGGCGGTCTTTTGCCTGGCTGCCATTTGGTACTATGCCATAAACCGGCATTTGTACTTCACCTCGGTCAAACGCGAAAATCATGCGGCCGAATTCGCCGACTCGTCCGCTTCCCTTTCGCGAAGCTTCGTCAACGCCACGAACGTCATAATCTCGACTCGACGCCTCCACCAATTCGATGCCACCATACTGCCCAAAAACGCCCAGCCTCTCGAGGAACGCACCCTCGAGGCGGTGAACATAATCGCCCTGCTTTGCGAAGCCGACGCCGTTTTCGTCACCAATGGCGAAGGCACCCCCATTATCTGTTCCGACGGGGCGGCTTCCCCGTTCCGCGCCGGCAACCCGATATTGTGCGAAGAAATCGTTAGAGGAACGCTCTCCGCAGGCATACATTTCTTCGTCTCACCGTCGGGCAGCCAGTTCATCATCTTTTCGATCCTGCCCGTGCTTTCGCCCTTTGGGAAATCCGAACGCTGGCTCAACATCGCCGTGTCCCTGGAATCGTTCCTCGCCCGCACCGAACCGCACAGCGCCAGGGTAAACCTTCTCCACCGCGACGGCACCGTCATCAACAAAACATTCGTCATGCCCGCCAACCCCTCATTCGACGAACGCATGCAAAATAGCGTATGGAAAACCGCGGATGCGGGCAATCGCGCCGCCGCCGCCCTCTCTCCGGTCGCCGCCACCCTGCAATACGACAACCGCCAGGAATACGGTTACGCCGTTCTGCCCGGCGGCAAGATCGCCGCCCTTTCGCCCATGCGGTCGTACCATGACGGATATCTGCTTCTTGGCGGCTTCCTCACCGTCATCGTGATGGCGGCGGTGGCGTTCATGTTCCGCCATCATTTCGTCCGCGTGCGCGGCCGCTCGGAGGAGCGCCGCCTCCGCTACTATGTGACGGAGATGGAAAAGGCGAAAAAAGAGGCGGAAGACGCCAACATGTCGAAAAGCGAGTTCCTCGCCAGCATGTCGCACGAAATCCGCACCCCGATGAACGGCATCATCGGCATGGCGGACCTGCTGTCTCGGACCGAACTCACCGACGAGCAGCGCGAATACTCGGACATCATCAAAACCTCCGCCACCTCGCTCCTCGCCATCATCAACGACATCCTCGATTTCACCAAAATCGAAGCGGGGAAGATGCTGATCGAACAAAATCCGTTCGACCTCCAGGCGACGGCGGCCGAATGCCTCCGCCTCCTGTCCGCCCGCGCCGAGGAAAAGGGGAACGAGCTGGTGTTCGATTTCGCCTCCGACATCCCCACCCATGCCATCGGCGACATGGTCCGCGTCCGTCAGCTTATCATCAACCTGGTCTCGAACGCGGTGAAATTCACCAACCACGGCACCGTCTGGGTCAACATCTCCGGCGAACCGGCGGGAGAGAAGGCGACCCGCTACAAAATCGACGTGGTCGACACCGGCATCGGCATCGATCTCGGCACCCAAACGCGGATATTCGAAAAATTCGAACAAGCCGATATGACCACCACCCGCCGTTTCGGCGGCACCGGCCTCGGACTCGCCATTTGCAAGCGTCTGACCTCGCTCATGGGAGGCGAACTGTCCTGCGCCAGCCAGCCCGGCGCCGGCTCCACCTTCACCATCCGCCTTACCCTCCCCAATATCCCGCCCGAAACCAGGATGGATATCCAATTCCGCCAACCCCTTTGGGAGGGCGCCCCGGCCATCGTGAGCGAAAACAACCCTTGGCTCAGGGACATACTGACGCGCCAGCTCACCGAAATGGGCTTCGCCGTCAAATCGGCCACCGGGGGACGCATGGCGGCGGCCATGTTCGCCGAACTGACGGGAATGGGAAACGGCGCGCGCCCGCTCGTCGTCCTGAGCCACCCCGGCGACGGCGACACCCTCAACTCCATCAGGGCGATCCGCAAATCCGAGGGCGGGCGCGACGCCGTCATCCTGGTCACCGCCTACCCGGCGATCGGCGAGGAACTGGCGCACTGGAAATCGCGCCATTCCCACGATCTGCTCCTCATCAAGCCGCTGTGGCGCATGCAGGTGTTCCAGGCGGTAGATCACTCCTACCGCACCGCCAGAAAGGCGAATACCCGCTCCACCCGCCTCATCCTCGATCCGAACCGCGCCGAAGACGCGAACATCGGAATCGGCATATGCATTCTCCTGGCCGAGGACAACCTGGTGAACCAAAAGGTGGCGCTGGGCATTCTCGGCAAATACGGCTACGCGGTCGATATCGCCAACAACGGCCAGGAAGTGCTGGAAATGCTGGACAAAAAGCGCTACGATCTGGTGCTCATGGACTGCCAGATGCCGGTCCTGGACGGGTTCGAGGCGACCCGCCGCATCCGCGCCGCCGAGGCGGAACGCGGCAAGGGCGAGCATATGATCGTCATCGCCCTCACCGCCAGCGCCACGGTCGGCGACCGCGACAGTTGCCTTGGCGCCGGCATGGATTCCCACGTATCCAAGCCCATCAATCCCCGCGAACTGGTCAAGCTTATCCAAAAATACACCACCGCCGGACAACCGCAGGCATGACAACGAGTTGCAATTTCTCTAAAACCGCACTGAAGAATTTCCTTGTAACCGCCGATTGAATACAGTAGGTTTCCCTTCCGCCGCCCGACGCGGCGAGGAAGCCATGGAGGACAAGGCATGAAGGCGGGTAAAAAATCCTGGGCCGCCGGCTTGGCTCTGGCCATGACGTTCGCCGCCGGCATCGGCTGCCAGCAGGGAGGCGGGGATCAATGGGTCGCGGTCGCGCCGGGTTCGGCGACGGGCCAGGGAGACGTTTCCCTGTACCGCGACGTCCTGTTCGACGACATCCCCATTCCGCCCGAATACCGCCTCATGTCGGACATTTCCCATTCATTCCAGGGCTCGCAAATCCGGAGCGGCGTATTCCACTACCAGGGCCAGGTGGAATGGACGTGGGCGCTCGAGTATTTCCGCACCCAGCTTCCCCAGCTCGGCTGGACGCTCCAGTCGGTCGATCGCGGATTCAGCTTCCGCACCCTCCGCTTCGCCAAAGGGCCGGAGCGGCTCATCATGGTGGTCAGGCAGATTCGGAACGGCTCGGAGATCGAACTGCAGCTCGACAATATCGAGCAGAACGATCTGCTGCTGAAAGGCAAGCTGCCGTCGAAGTGAATTCACAATTCACGATTCACAAGTATTGATTCCGACATTGTATACCAAAGCGCGTATGGTTTTCGGTTATTCAACCCCATAACCTTCGCACGTGCTTTGGGTTTGGGATTTACGTTTACCCAAAACCAATCCGCTTTGGGTATAAATGTTACCGCCGGTTTCGGGTGTAGCGATTGTCTACGCCGAATTATCCCGGCACAAGATCCCGTTTTTCGCCCGGGTCGGCGTTTTGGGCGCCGGGAT
>JAVBRW010000110.1:0-9585 GCA_031547475.1 Planctomycetota bacterium | reverse complement strand
CCCGGCGTGCGCGCGGTGACCCGGGCGAAAGCGGGAGGTTGAGCCGGGGTCCAGCGGGCAAAACATGTGCTCCGGGATTGTACCGCGCGGTTCAAATGCGAATTTGCAAAACTCCAGTTACGAATTGGCTGCGGAATAAGGTTTTCGTTGGCGAAACGCGGGCGGCCACGAGGGCCGCCCCTACCGCCGATCGATGCGTTTGTCGCAACCCGAAGCGCGGGCGAAGCATTTTATCTTTACACAAACTTCTCCACCTGTTATCGTTCCCCCATTGAGGGGACTGTCTCCAGTGGGTACAGTCCATAGAGTTGTGTGTTGTTTGATTATTGGGCAACAGGCTTGGGAGAAAAGCATGAAGAATGTCGAAATGTCGGTCGATGGCAGCATCCTTACCATCAAGGTCGATCTGACCAAGGAATTCGGCCCCTCCTCCTCCGGGAAGACCATTATCATCGCCTCCACAGAAGGCAACCAGACCATTCCCGATCGCGAGGAAAAAGTCGGGCTGAACGTGTACCGCAAAAGCTGAACCGTAAATCCCATTGTCTTGACAGTATGGCGACGGCCTGGCTGGGGCGACGGCGGTGATCGCGACCGGTGAGGGTTGGCGTCAATGAAGCAATTTAAGATTTAAGATTTATGATTTAAGATTTTTTCCGCTCGCGGCGTTGATTGCGTATTTTGGCGCAGGCATGGCGGCAGGAATAAATCTTAATTCTTAAATCTTAAATCTTAAATTCGAAAGAGGGCAAACCCATGGCATTCCCCCGACTCGCAGGCATCATCCTTCATCCCACCTCCCTTCCCGGCGGCCACGGCGTGGGCGATCTCGGCGGCGCCGCGCGGGGGTTCGTCGACTTTCTGGCCAACGCCGGCATGGGCATTTGGCAGGTCCTGCCCCTCGGCCCCACCGGCGGCGCCAACAGCCCGTACCAGTCCCTTTCCTCCTTCGCCGGCAATCCGCTGCTGATTTCCCTCGACAACCTGGCGGAGCTGGAACTCCTGGACCGGAAGGATCTGCAGAACGCGCCGACCAACACCCAATACACCGCCTACCAGGCGGCCGCACAGTTCAAGGACAAGACGCTGAGGAAAGCCCACGACAATTTCCTCGACGCCTGCGCCGACGCCTCCCTGGCCATGGAATTCGAGGACTTTTGCAAAGAACAGGCCTGGTGGCTGGACGATTTCGCCCTGTTTTTCGCTGCCAAGGAATTTTTCGGCGGTCTGCCGTGGTACGAATGGAAAGATCTCGATCTCCGCATGCACCGGCCGGAAGGGTTGAAAAAATACCATAAACTGCTGGGCCACGAAATCCGTTTCCAGAAATTCCGCCAGTTCCTTTTCTTCCGCCAGTGGAAGGATCTGCACGATTACGCCAAGTCGAAAAACGTCCGATTCCTTGGCGATATCCCGATTTATTGCGCCCACGATTCGGCCGACGTCTGGGCAAATCCCGAATTTTTCCAACTGGACGAGAGCGGCCAGGCCGAGCAGATGGCCGGCGTGCCGCCCGACTATTTCTCCGCCACCGGCCAACTGTGGGGCAACCCGCTGTACGACTGGAAAAAATTGCGCGAGACCGGCCATGCCTGGTGGGTGCGCCGGATCAAGGCGTCCCTCGCCATGGTCGACATGCTCCGCATCGATCATTTCCGCGGCTTCCAGGCCTTCTGGGCGGTGAAAAAGGGCGAGACCACCGCCGTCAACGGCAAATGGCTGCCCGGTCCGGGCCAGGAACTGTTCGACGCGTTCAAAAAGGAATTGGGCGACAATCTGCCCATCCTGGCCGAGGACCTGGGCGTCATCACGCCGAAAGTCGACAAGCTGCGCACCGACAACGGCCTGCCGGGCATGAAGGTTCTGCATTTCGCCTTCGCCGACGGGGCGGAATCGTACCTCCCGCACACCTACGAACCGAACACGGTCTGCTATGTCGCCACCCACGACAACGACACCACCCGGGGCTGGAACGAGGCGCAGGGCGAGGATTACGAACACATGTCCCGCGAAGCGCTCGATTGCGAACGCGACAAGGCGCGCCGCTACCTCGGCCGCGACGGCGGCAACATGCCGTGGGACCTGATGCGCCTCGCGCTGTCGTCGGTCGCCGACACCGCCATGCTTCTCATGCAGGACGTGTTCGATCTCCCGAATTCCTGCCGCATGAACCGCCCCGGCCAGGGCGAAAACCAGTGGCGCTGGCGCCTTACCGGCGATCAGCTCGCCAACGCGCCGTGGGGGCCGCTCCGGGACATGGTTTATCTGTACGGGCGGGAGCCGAACAAACAGGCGAAAACGACAGTCGGAGATGTGCGGACAGAGGGTGATTGAATTAAGAATTAACAATTAAGAATGAATAATGAGTGATCTAATTATTCAATTGATAATTAACTCATTCATTATTCATTCTTAATTGTTAATTCTTAATTTGAGAAAGGCTTATCGTGTTATTCAGAAATACGGTGGTAAAAAGCGTCGCCCTCATCGCTCCTCCGCGCGCCGTCACGTCGCTCGAAATCGAGGCGCGGCTGGCGCCATTGTACGACAGGCTCAAACTGTCGGCGGGGCGGCTGGAATTGATGACCGGGATACGCGAGCGCCGGTTTTGGGAGCCGGGGACGCGGTCGTCCTCGGTGGCGGCGCGGGCGGGGGAGGAAGCGCTCCGCAAAGCCGAGTATCCCCGCGAAAACATCGGCTGCCTTATCCACGCCTCGGTCTGCCGCGATTTTCTCGAACCCGCCACCGCCAGCCTGGTGCACGAAATCCTCGGGCTCGGCGAAGACGCGGCGGTGTTCGATTTGTCCAACGCCTGCCTCGGCGTCCTGAACGGCATGGCGCAAATCGCCACCATGATCGAGTCGGGGCAGATCGAGTCGGGGCTGGTGGTGTCGGGGGAAACCGCCGAACATTTGCACGAAGCGACCATGGCGAAACTGATTGGCGATCGCAAGTTGAGCCGCCAGCACCTGAAAAGCCAGTTCGCCAGCCTGACCATCGGATCGGCGGCGGCGGCAGTGCTGCTGGCGCGGGCCGAGCCGGGCGAGGGCGGCCACCGGCTCCTGGGCGGCGCGGTCGGCACCGATTCGGCCGCCAACCGGCTGTGCAAGGCGGATCCCAAGGACGCCGGTCCGGCCGGCCCGATCATGAACACGGACAGCGAAGGGCTGCTCCACGCCGGCTGCGCGCTGGCCGCCCGCACCTGGACCAAGGCCAAGGCGGAGCTCGGCTGGGACAACGCGACGCCCAATCACATTTTCACCCACCAGGTCGGCAAGGCGCACGCCAAATTGACGCTGGAAACGCTGGAACTGCCGATGGAGCGGGACTTCCCCACCGTCGGTTTCATGGGCAACACCGGTTCCGCCGCCCTGCCGGGCGCGCTGGCCCTCGGCATGGAGCGAAAAAACCTTCGGCCCGGCGACAAGCTTGCCCTTCTCGGCATAGGAAGCGGCTTGTCCTGCCTCATGCTCGGCATGGAGTGGTGATTATGGAAGAAGAACGGAAAACCGGCACCGGCGCGTGGAACACCGGCGTCAAAGCGAAAAAAACCGCCCGCGCGTTCGATCGGCAGCATTGGACCGATCGCATCGGCATTTCCCCGGACGCGTTGAAGGAACCGGCTTTCCGCGCCGAATACCCGTTCGAGTCGCACTTCCACCTTTTGGGCAGGCTCAACTACCATTACATCGACGAAGGCGAAGGCGAGCCGGTGGTCATGGTGCACGGCAACCCGACCTGGTCCTTTTTCTACCGGAAGCTTATCCTCGGCCTCAAGGGCAACTACCGCTGCCTGGCGGCCGACCACATCGGCTGCGGGCTGTCGGAAAAACCGCAGAAATACACCTACACGCTCGATCAGCATATCCTCAACCTCGAGCGCTGGCTCGAAGCGACCCTCCCGCCGGCGAGCTGGGCGGGCGGCAAGATAAACCTCATCGTCCACGACTGGGGCGGCCCCATCGGCCTCGGCTACGCCGTCCGCCATCCCGAGCGGATCAAGCGGGTTGTGCTGATGAACACGTCGGCTTTTGTCGACGGGGATATGCCGTTCGGCATCAAACTGTGCCGCTGGCCGATACTTGGTCCCATAATAGTCAGAGGCCTGAACCTGTTCGCCGGCGAGGCGACCGTCAGGACGACCGTGACGCCCATGGCGAAGGCGGTGAAGGACGGATTCCTCCTGCCGTACAATTCGTGGCGCAACCGGGTCGGCGTATACAGGTTCGTCAAGGACATTCCGCTGAGAAAATCGATGCCGACCTACAAGACGTTCAAGAGTATCGAGGGTCTTCTGGGCAGCGTGATGAACCAGGTGCCGGTGCTTGTCCAGTGGGGCATGAAAGACTGGTGTTTTACCCCGTTTTTCCTCAATTTATGGCGAAAACGCTACCCCAGGGCCGAAGTGGACGAGTACGCCGCCGGACATTATCTGCTGGAGGACGCCGGCGACGCCATCCTGGCGCGCATCCGTTCGTTCCTGGAAAGGCCGGTCGAATGATAGGACGTTTTGAAATAGACGCGCCGCCCATCGACGACGAATTGTCGCAAATGGTCGAGTCGCATCGGATGAAAACCGGCCAGGACTATGGCGCCATTCTTTTGTTCGGGTTGTGGGGCACGGTCGACTGTTCTCCGGAAGTGCGGCTGTACGCGGGCTACGAACATGTCAAGATTAACCCGGAGGACGGCCCGGCCTGGCTCGAGCTCGAGCGCGTGCATCTGGAGGCGGGCGAACCGGACGCGGGCGAAGCGATCCTGGACGAGCTGGAGCGCCTCGGCTGCCCGAACATTTACCCGAACCTTTATTCCGAGGATCCGGAAGCGCACCGGGCGCATTTGCTGGCCGACACCGGGCGGCCCGATCGGGCGCTGGAGATTCTGGACGAGCTTCGCGCCCGGCACGCCGATTCGCCGGTCTACCATTACACCATCGGCACCATTCTCCAGGAAAAGGGCGATTTCGCCGGCGCCGGCGCCGCCTTCGCCGAAGCGCTGGAAATGCTGGACGAGTTCCGCCGGGAAATGGAGGAGGAGGAATACGGCGACGATGTCGAAGTCGATTTCCCCGCCGCCGCCGAATTCCTCAAACTGGCCGCCAGGCGGGCGGAAAAGGAATTTCCGTTCGAAGGGGAAAGGCCGCTGGATCTTTCGGGATTCCAGGTGGAGTATGATTGAGCGGTTGCGGTGAAGCGAATTAAGAATTGATAATGGGAGTACAGTGCAAACAAACCAGACGCCTTCGCCCACCCCCAACATCGCCTCCCGCCTCCGCCGCCACGCGGCCGCGACGCCGGACAAGCCGGCGGTGGTGATGTGCAAGGGGCCGGGGCGGAAAGGGGCGTTCCGGACGGAGCTCCACACGTTCTCGGAGCTCGATCGCGATTCCGACGCCGCCGCCCGGGGCATGGCCAGGGCCGGCATCGGGCGCGGCACCAAAACGCTGGTGATGCTCAAGCCGTCCCTCCCGTTTTTTTCCTGCTTTTTCGCCCTGTTCAAGCTGGGCGCCGTGCCGGTGTTCATCGATCCCGGCATGGGCGGCAAGCGGCTGCTGGAATGCGTCCGCGCGCTGGCGCCGGAGGCGATGGTCGGCGTGCCGCTGGCGCATTTCGTCCGCATCGCCTCCCGCTCCTCGTTCCCCGGTTTCAAAATCGCGGTGACGGTCGGCCGGCGCTGGCTGTGGGGCGGCGTGTCGTGGAACAAGATGCGGGAATTTTCGAACGTTCCGTTCCCCATAACGCAGCCGGACGGCGACGAACTGGCCGCCATCCTGTTCACCACCGGCTCGACCGGCCCGGCCAAGGGGGTCGAATACACCCACGCGGCCCTGGATCGCCAGGTGGGAATTTTGTCGAAAACCTTCGCCATCACCGAGGCGGACCGGGATTGCGCCACCTTCCCCGGCTTTTCGCTGTTTTCCATCGCGCTCGGCATGACGGCGGTGGTGCCGGACATGAATCCGGTGCGGCCCGGCACCGTGTATCCGCCGAACATCATCAAGCCGATCCAGCAGCTCGGGTGCACCTTTTCCTTCGGTTCTCCGGCGCTGTGGGGCAGGGTGTCGGCCCACGCCATCGACAAGAAAATACACCTTCCGTCCCTGAAGCGGGTGGTCATGGCCGGCGCGCCGGTGCCGGCGGCGGTGCATCGACGCCTCTTGGGCGGCGTGCTGCCGAAGGCGGGCGAGACCTACACCCCGTACGGCGCCACCGAAGTCATGCCGGTCGCCTGCATCGGCGGGTCGGAAGTGCTGGCGGAGACGGCCAAATCGACGGCGGAAGGGAAAGGCGTGTGCGTCGGCCCCCCGGCGCCGGGAGCGCGGGTGGAAATAATCAAAATCACCGACGCGCCCATCGCCGCCTGGTCGGACGCGCTCGTCGCCCAGCCCGGAGAGATCGGCGAAATCGCCGTCCAGGCCGAACACGCTTCCCGGCATTACCACAACCTTCCCGAAGCCGACGCGGCGGGGAAAATTGCGGACGGCGAAAAATTCTGGCACCGCATGGGAGACGCGGGGTATCGGGACGACAAGGGGAGAATCTGGTTCTGCGGCCGTAAGGCGCACCGGGTGAAGGCGCGCGGAGGCGACATGTTCACCGTGTGCTGCGAAGCCATTTTCAACCGCCACCCCAAGGTGAAGCGGAGCGCCCTGGTAGGCGTTCCGGATGGGGAGGGTTTCCAGAGACCGGTCATTGTGGCGGAAACGGTCAAAAAGCTGGGCGCGGAAGAGTTGAAACGTCTGAAACCGGAGCTTCTCGAACTCGGCGCCGCCAACCCGCTGACCGCCGGCATCGCCGACATTTTGTTCCACCCCGGCTTCCCCACCGACATCCGGCACAACGCGAAGATCCGGCGGGAGGATCTGGCGGAGTGGGCGGAGGGAGCGATGGGGCGCTGAGATTTACCTGGAGTTTTGCGAATCGGGATTCACCTCCTTGACAGCGGGGGTTTATCGTGCCGTCAACGTCAACCCCACTGGATTTCACTCCGGACGGAGAAGGGGTATATTGCAGTTGTATCCAATAAATGGTATGGTTGAAGTTGTTGAGGGCGGTAAAAGGAAGCAATTCTTGAATCTCAATTCTTAATCCGTCAATTGCCATTTCGTTGCATTCGGGAAAAGTGATGCGAATACTGTACCTGGTGGGCGGAAACGAGTTTGTCGCCGGCGGGGCCACGGTGAGGGACGCGGCCTTTGTGCACGGTCTTGCCGCTGCCGGGCACGATGTCGAGGCGATATCCCTGTTCGGCCCGGCGCCGGCCGAAGGCGAAACCGGGTTTTCGAACGTGTTCAAACCGATCGGCAACACCATGTTCCGCCGCATGTTTCCCCGCCTGTCGCAAGTTCCCGACACCCTTGTCTCCCTTGTCCGCAATCCGCGGCCGGTCGTCAACATGACCTCCCTCGCCGTCATGGGCAGGCGCGTCGATCCCCGGGGGCCGCTGGCGGTCGGCATGCTGTCGGGCGCCAATAAATTGCAACGCCGCGAATTTCTCCGCCTCATGGAGCACCTGGGCAAAAATCCCGCGCCCGTCGATGTCGCCATATTCGCCAACACCATGTTGTCCGGCCTCGCCGAACCCATCCGCGCCAACCTCGGCTGCCCCATCGTCTGCCTGTCGCAGGGGTCGGACCGCGTCATCGAGGCGCTGGACGAGCCGTACCGCTCCGACGCGCGGAAACTGGTGCGGAAAAACGCCCGCCTGTTCCGCATGGTCGTGTCGACCAGCCGCTACTTCGCCATCCGCGCCACCGAGTCCATGGCGCTTCCGGCCTCCCGCGTCAAAGTGGTGCCGCCCGGGGTCGATGTCAGCGACCTGCCCGAGCGGGGCGCCCGGCGGCGCCTCCCGTTCACCATCGGCTACATGGCGCCCATCCGCAAGGAAAAGGGCCTCGACATCCTCATCGACGCCGTCGACAGCCTGCTCAAGGACACCGCCATCGAGCCGACCCTGTGGATCGCCGGCAAGGTCGAGGACGAACGCTACTGGAACCGCCTGCACCGCCGCCTGGAAAACCCGCATTTCAAAAACCACCACCGCATCTTCGGTTCGCTCGGCGTCAAGGAGCGCCACGCCTTCATGGAGGGGCTGAGCGTGTTCGTCGTCTCCGCCCGCGATCCGGAATCCCGGGCCACCCACCTTCTCGAGGCGATGGCGACCGGCGTGCCGGTAGTCGGCCCGGCCGCCGGCATCATTCCGGAAATTTTCCAGCACGCCAACGGCGGGCTCCTGGTCTCGTCCGAGGCGCCGGCCTGGATGTTCGCGCAGGCGCTGGAGCTCCTGGCCTCCATGCCGGACACGGCGGAAGAGCTGGGCAGGGCCGGGCGCGACGGCGTCCGCGAGCATTTCTCGATCGAATGCGCCGCCGCCGCCCTGGTGGAAATCATCGAGGAAGCGAAGGGCAAGTGCGACGCCGGCGAGGAAAGTTCCATGCGGCGCCTGCAAAAAGTGGAGAGCGAATGAAATTCCGGTCTATATATCTCGTCTATGCCGCCGCGGCGCTTCTGCTGGCGGTGCAGATTGTCTATTCCGTCTCCGGCACCCGGGCGCCCGCGCCCGCCGAAACCGCCCCCGCCGCAGCGCCTCCCCCTCCGGCCCCGCCGCCGACCCCGGCCGACGTCACCACCCTCATATTGTCCGGGCAGGACGGCAGCCAGCCGGTGTGGCTGTCCCGCGCCGGCGCGGCATGGAAGCTGGAAACGCTCCACGGCGCTCCGGCCGCCGCCGCCAAGGTCGAACGCTTCCTCGCCGCTTTGCTGACGGACGAAAAAAGGCCCGCTCCGCCGCCGGCGGAAGGCGCCCCCGCCCCCGCGACCGGCACCGGTCCGGGAGAAGGCGTGCTGGTCAGTATCGGCATCAATGGCGGCGAAGCGGCGCCCGCCCTTATCCTCGGCCTCCGGCCGGAAGGGGTGTACGACGCGGTCTATGCCAGGCGGGTCGACCAGGACGAGGTGTTTTTGCTGCCCGGCGATATGCGGGGCGACATGGGCATTTGGAAAAACGCTCCCGGCGCCTTGCCGGAAAACGCGGCCTGGCTCGAGACGCGCGTGTTCGCCTTCGATCCCGCCCTGGCCGAGAACCTGGCTGTCGTCTATCCCGATCACCGGTTTGATTTCTCGCTGGGCGAGGCGGGCGAATGGGCCATGTCCGGCGCCGCCCCCGGCGGCGACTGGAGCGCCGACGGCCTGAAGGCATGGCTCCGCGATCTGTCCGATTTCCGCATTGCCGAAGCGGCCGATCCCGATCAGCGCGCCCTGTACGGGCTCGATCACCCGAGCCACACCCTCGCCATCCGGCTGAAGGGCGGCGGCGCCAAAACCATCGCCGCCAGCCCCAACCGTTTCGGCGAAGGCATGTGGGTGGAGACGAGCGATTATCCGGGGCAGGTCTTTTTGCTGCCGGGATGGCGGTTCCAGAGCTATTTCCAGCGCTTGGCCGCGCTGTTCCCCCACGCCAGCCCGACCTATCCGGTCGACGAAATCAGCTTCATCGACATCCGGCGCGGCGGCGAAAGCGTCAAGCTGTCCCGCCGCGACAACGAGTGGCGCGCCGTCGCCACCCGCTATCCCCTCAGGAGCGATC
>JAVBRW010000280.1:0-8573 GCA_031547475.1 Planctomycetota bacterium | reverse complement strand
GTAAGGCCTCCCATAGCGAATTGACGCTTTAGACACGCCCGGGGATATCTTGACCGGATTCCCCAAACGAGCGTGCGCGTGCGATTTTACGTGGTCGCGGGGAACGGCGGGTGGTAAGGCCTCCCAAGGCACGCTGAGGGGATACCCTGACCAGGCCCCCCGACACCACCCGACCCTTCGGGCCCCGGGCAGGATCCGCCGGGGCTTCCGGACCTTTCTTTTCGAAAGGAACGGGGATGCTTATTGGATTCATACGAAGGAAGGTTTTCTGGACACCAACGGCCAAAATAGGTATAAACCGGTGTTTTGCCTTGTCGGCGCAGGCCGAATCGTGTTTCCACAAGGAAAGGGGTTGTCATGAACGAACAGATCAGGCTTATTGGTGCGCGCATACGCGAGCTGCGGGAAATTCTCGAAATCACCCCGGAGCAGGCCGCCGCCCGGGTGGGCGTCACCCTCGATCAATACGCCAGCTACGAAAACGCCACCGCCGACATACCGATCGGCGTATTGTACGGCCTGGCCGCCGTATTCGGCGTCGATCCCACCGTATTGTTGACCGGCGACGCGCCCCGCATGGACGCGTACACATTGGTCCGGAACGGCCAGGGCATCAAGGTCGACCGCTACGCCGGCTATTCCTTCTCCGCCCTCGCCTTCAACTTCATGAACCGCGACATGGACCCGATGATCGTCACCCTCTCCCGCACCGAGGAGGCGGAGCTGGTCACCCATGCCGGGCAGGAATTCAACTACGTGCTGGAAGGATCCATAAAACTCGTCATCGGCCAGAAAGAGTTCACCCTCGATCCCGGCGACAGCATTTATTTCAACCCGACCATCCCCCACGGGCAGCGGGCGGTGACCCAGACGGCCAAATTCCTGACCGTCATCAACGAGAAAAAATCCATTGCGCCACAGTGCATTAAATAGAAAAGGGCGGGATCATGCTGGAACGATTTTTGGAACGCACCACTTTCGAAAGCTACGAGGATTTCAAGAAGAACTACGCTTTGCGCATACCCGAAAATTTCAATTTCGGCTACGACGTCGTCGACGAATGGGCCAGGCGCAATCCGGAAAAACCCGCCCTGGTCTGGGTCGACGATGTCGGCCGCGAAAAGCGCTTCACCTTCGGCGAGATCAAGAGGTGGAGCGACAAGGCGGCCAACATGTTCAAGTCCCTCGGCGTCGCCAAGGGCGAAAAAGTCATGCTCATGCTGAAGCAGCGGCCGGAAGTGTGGTTCTGCATGATCGGCCTCCACAAGCTCGGCGCCGTCGTCATTCCCGCCACCTACCAGCTCACGCCCAAGGACATCGTTTACCGCGCGAACGCGGCCGAAATACGCGTGATCTGCGCCGTCGACGATCCGGAGGTCGTCCGCCACGTCGACGCGGCGCGGGCCGACTGCCCCACCCTTCGCCACACCTCCATTCTCGGCGATTCGGTGCCCGAGGGCTGGCGCTCGCTCCGCCGCGATCTCGACGCCGCCGACGCGGCCTGGACGCGCCCGTCCGGCGCCGGCGCCACCACCAACCGGGACGGCATGCTCATCTATTTCTCCTCCGGCACCACCGGCATGCCGAAAATGATTCTCCACGACTTCGACTATCCCCTCGGCCACATCACCACCGCCAAATACTGGCAGCATGTCGAGGACGGCGGCCTCCATTTGACCATGGCCGATTCGGGCTGGGCCAAGTTCGGCTGGGGCAAAATCTACGGCCAGTGGATCTGCGGCGCCGTCTTGGTCGCCTACGATACCGAAAAGTTCAACCCGCCGCACCTCCTGAAAACGATGGAGCGGCTCAGGCTGACCACCTTCTGCGCGCCGCCGACCATCTATCGTTTCCTTATCCAGGAGGACTTGAGCCAGTACGATTTCTCCAGCATCCGCCATGTCGAAACGGCCGGCGAGCCGCTGAATCCGGAAGTGTACGAGCGCTTCCTCGAGGCGACCGGTCTGCCCATTTGCGAAGGTTTCGGCCAGTCCGAGTCGAGCGTCATCCTCGCCAATTTCGAATGGTTCCCGGTCAAGCCCGGTTCGATGGGCAAGCCGTCGCCCCTCTACGATCTCGACATCGTCGACGAGGACGGCAATTCGTGCGAGGACGGCATTGTCGGCACCATCGTCGTCAAGCATACGGACAAAAAGCACCCGACCGGCCTGTTCCGCGAATATTACCGCGACCGGGACGCCATGGCGCGGAGCTGGACGAACGGCACCTATTCCACCGGCGACACCGCCTGGCGCGATCCGGAAGGCTATTACTGGTTCGTCGGGCGGAACGACGATGTCATCAAGTGTTCCGGCTACCGCATCGGCCCCTTCGAGGTGGAAAGCGCGCTTCTCACCCATCCGTCGGTCATGGAATGCGCCGTCACCGCCGTTCCCGATCCGGTGCGCGGCCAGGTGGTGAAGGCGACCATCGTGCTGACCAAGGGCAAAACCGGATCGGACGGTTTGGCCAAGGAACTGCAGGAACACGTGAAAAAAATCACGGCCCCCTACAAGTATCCCCGGGTGGTCGAGTTCGTGGCCGAACTGCCGAAAACCACCAGCGGCAAGATCCGCCGCATCGAAATCCGCGATCGCGATGCGCAAAACGGATAGATTTTGTAGAAAGTGCAAAGGAGCGCCGCCAGTCGGCGACAAGCAATAAACGACGGCGGATCGGTGTTCGCAGCCTGTCGATCCGGACAAAGGAGAAAACGCGGATGACCCTGATCAATCGGGCCAAGGCCATTTGGAAGCTGTTCACCGGCGGCGGTCTCGACAAGACGGATAAAATCGTTCTTGTCCTTGCGCTGTTGTACTGCCTCTCCCCCATCGATATCGTACCCGATGTGGTGCCGATTGTCGGTTTTCTTGACGATCTGGTGCTTGTCCTCGCCGCGCTCCGCCACATCAGCGGCAAGGGGGCGGGAAAACGGGAAGGCGACGACGCCAACCTCGTCCAGGTCGATGCCAAAGTCGTACAATAGCATTCAAAATTGCGCTTTCGCAAGCAACAAAAAAGGTCAACAATCGATGGGGCGGCCGCATTCGCGGCCGCCCCGTGTGTTTTGCGCAAAAGCCGGGAACGCTACAGCCGCTCCACCGGCCCGATCCGGGGCAGACTGTACACGGACTTCCAGCCCGGACTGAGCGGTTCCTTGAGATAGGGCGCGAGTTCTTCGGGAGTGCGCATGGTGAAACCCTCGATCGGCACCTTGCCCGCCGGAAACGCTTCGAGAATCTGTTCGATCAGGAGCGACAACAAACGGCAAATCGCGACGATCGGCCGCTTCGCCTTCTCGGGGCTGGAAAGGGTGGGCGAACCGACCACGCCCTCCGGCGTTCCGAAAAATTCGATGGCCGCGTGGCCTTCGCCCTCGTCCCAGCGGTGCGGGCGGCGGTAATCGTCGACCGAGGTGTCGAACCAGCCCGGAGGCAGGAACTGCTTGCCCTTGGTGTCGACCGCGTATTTCATGTCGATCATTTCGGGGAACAGGAGCAGGCCGAGGGAAGTCTCGTGCTCGCAGGCGTGAATGAAGTTCGTCTCGAAGCTGTGCGGCTTGCCGTTGTTCGGGTAGAAGAATTCGCGCGTCGCGCGGTGCCAGTCGAATACCTGGTAAATGCCGGGAAGCTGATAGCGCTTGCAGAATTCCTGGATGGCGGTCACCAGGTTCCACAGGTGGCCGTGGTTGTTGACCAGGATGATCTTGCGGAACCCGTCCTCCCACAAGCCGAGCATCACGGCGATGACCGTCTCCACCACCACTTCCTGCGGCAGAATGACGGTGCCGGGCATGCCGATGTGGTGGTACGGGTGTCCGCCGTACAGGAGGGCCGGGAATGCGAGATTGACCTCGTGGCCTTTCTTCGCGGTATAGCGGCGCACGCCTTCGAGGAACTGGGTGACCTGGAAGGTGTCGTGTCCGCTCGGACAGTGGTCGCCGTGATTTTCCGAACAGCCGATGGGAACGAGGACGATATCGTTCTTGCGGCGTTTCTCCTTCAGTGCGTGGCGCGGAGTCGTCTGGATATAGCAGTTCGGCCTGGTCAGTTCCGACGCTTGCGGAATGCCGAAATCCTCCTTGAGGATGCGGTTTATTTCTTCCGGGCTGGCGTCCCACACCTCTTTCTTCATTTTGCCGACGGCGGTGTTTTCGAACATGATCGCCGGATTCTCGGTGAACAGCCATTTGTTGTCAGCCATGAGCATGCCCTTCCTGAGCAATATTTCCAAATTGCCTCAATAAATTCTCGGCGCCGAAACGCCGGGAAACACAATTCCATCCCGGCCTCATTTCTCGGATGGCGCCACGCCGGACATCGCCTCCACTGTTTCAAGGATGACGGAGAAATCCTTGTCGCCATGTCCGCGCGCGGCGGCGGCTTCGAATATCTGGGCCGTGATTGCGGTGACCGGCATATAGACGCCCATTTCCCTTGCCGCCTCCAGCGCCATCACCGTGTCCTTGATGACGATCCCCGTCGTGCCGGCCGGGGTGTAGTCGCGTTTCCGAAGCGGCGGTATCTTGAACAAAAGCTGGGGCGATGCGATGGAACTTCCGGCAAACACGTCGAGCGCGGTGTTCCAGTCGATGTCCCCTTTCTCGCACAGCACGGCGGCCTCGGTGAAAATGGCCTGGGTGGCGGCGATGATGACGTTGACCGCCAGCTTCATCAGCCGCGCCTGTTCGGCTTCGCCAATGTAGAAGCGCGTCTGCGAAAGCTTTTCCAGAAGGGGAAGCGCGCGCTCGTACGCCTGTTTCGGCCCCGAGGCGATAATGGTCAGTTTTCCCGCCTCGGCGAAAACGGTGCTGCCGTTCACCGGACAGCGGAGGTACTGGCCGCCGGTCGGCGCGATCGCTTCGGCGCATTTGCGGCTGGCGGAGACGGAGACGGTGGACATTTCTATCAGCGTCTGCCCCGGCTCCATGTGGGCCGCGGCGCCGTCCGGCCCGGCGACGACCTCGACCAGCGCGTCCGGGGTAAGGAGCGAGGTGACGATGAAATCGGCGCCGCGCACGCCGTCTCCCATGTCGGCGGCCGCCCGGGCGCCCTGCTTCACCGCCGCCTCGACCCTGGACGGATTTTTGTCGAGAACCGCGACCTCATGCCCCGCCTTGAGCAGGTTCACGGCCATGGGAAGTCCCATTCTGCCTATGCCAATGCACAATATCTTGGCCATGGTTCGTATCGCCTTTCGAATGCGTTATGCCCAGGGTTCGATGACCACCTTGACGACGTTGTCCTTCCGGTTGACAAAAATATCGATTCCCTCCTCGTAGCGTTCCAGCGGGAGGCGGTGGGTGATAAGCCGATTCCAGCCGACAATGCCCTTGTCCATCATGCGGAGAACCTGGGCGGAGACGTTCGGGTTGGCTTTGGAGCCGACGATGCGGATCTGATCGTTGACGATTTTCAGGATAGGCATCGGCTCGACCTTGCTTTCGTTGTACAGCCCGATGAGCGCGACCGTGCCGCCCCGGCGCACGCAGTTGACGGCGTCCCGGGGACCGTTCGGCGCGCCCGAGCATTCGAACGCCTCGTCCGCCCCCTTGCCGCCGGTCAGTTCGCGGATGCGGGCGACCGCGTCCTCTTTTTCGAAATCGATGCAGATGTCGGCGCCCAATTCCTTGGCGACGTTCAATCGGTTGCCGCGGCCGACCATGACGACCCGATCGGCGCCCATGTTTTTGACAATCCCAAGCTGGCACAGCCCGATGGGGCCGGGACCGAAAATGACGGCGGTGCCGCTCGCGGTCACGCCGGCCAATTCTGCCGCATGCAGCGCCACGCCGGCGGTGTCACAGAGGGTGCCGGCGGCGAAATCGAGGCTGTCCGGCATTTTGGTCAGCGATTTGGCGCGGTAGACGTTGTACTCGGCGTTGGCGCCCTGATCGTTATGGCCGTAGTGGCGGTGCCCGAGTTCCCGCCTGCCGTAATTCAGGCAGATGGTGTAATTGCCTTTTTTGCAGTTTTCGCACTGTCCGCAGCCGCAGTGGCCTTCGCCGGCGACGCGGTCACCCGGCTTCAGATCGCGGACGCTTTCCCCCACCGCCGCCACCTCGCCCGCCCATTCGTGGCCGAGGACGAACGGAAGCGTCGGGGGCCAGTTCAGTTTCTTCATTTCGCCGCGCAGCAGCTTGGGGTCGGAGCCGCAGATGGCGACGCCGCGAATCTTGCACAGCACCTCGTCCGGACCGAACGCCGGCACCGGCAGGCGGGTGATGGCCGTTTTGCCGAATTCGGTGACGGCGCAGGCCTTCATGGTCTTGGGTATGTCGGTCATGGCTGTCTCGTTTCTTCGGGTTATTTGTATCGGCGATGGGATAAAGGGATCCGGATGTTTCGGAAATTCCGCAATCTGGGCGTGAACGCCCCTATACTCCATGCTTATGGAACACCGATTACTGAAAATGCTCCTTGCCGAGTATCTTGCTGGAAACGCGCACGCGTTCAGGAGCCTGCCCGCCCTTGGGAATTTTCCCGGCGGCGGCGACGAGGGCCGTTTCGTCGTTGCGGCGGTGGAATACATTCCGGTGGATCGCCGCCGCGCTCGCGAACGGCGATCCATGCGGTTAATTTGTGCGGAAATCATTCGGGAAATCTGCGATCGCCACAGTTGCCGCACTACCCGGTTCGTTTTACTTCTTCTCAAGATCCTCTTTTGCGAGAACCTTGATGTTGACGCGGAACAGCGCGGGCATTTTCTCGCCCTTCAGCACCTTGGCGGCGGCGACCACGGACTGATAGCCCTGGTTGAACGGATCGGTGTCGCAGGTCAGGGCCATTTTGCCGGCCAGGATTGCCGCCCTGGCGTCGGCGTTGGCGTCGCTGCCGCCGATAAGCACCTTGCCGGTCCTGCCGGCGGAGGCGACGGCCTCGACCGCGCCCAGGGCCATTTCGTCGTTGCAGCAATACATGGCCTTGACGTTCGGGTGGGCCTGGAGCAGGTTCTGCGTCACGTCCAGCGCTTTGGCGCGGTTGTAGTCGGCGGGCTGCTGGGCGACGACCTTGACGCCCGGGTGCTCGGCGATGGCCTTGTGCGCGCCCTTGATGCGGTCGATGGAGGTCTGGGCGCCGGACACGCCTTCGAGAAGGATCAACTCGCCTTCGCCGCCCATCATCTTGATCAGGCGCTTGACGGTTTCATAGCCGCATTCGACGTTTTCGATGGCGACGAAAGTTTCCGACAGTTTTTTGTCGCCGCCGATGCGGGTATTCAGGTTGACGACGGGAACGCCCTCGTCCATGAGTTTTTCCAGGGCGGGGATGATGCCCATGGTGTCGGAGGGGCACATGATGACCAGGTCGGCGCCGGCGACGATGGCCTGTTCGACCATGTGGGTCTGCTCCTCGTTGTTGTCGGCCTTCAGGGGGGCGAGCACGGTCAGATCGATGCCGAGTTCCTTGGCCGCCTCTTCGCCGCCTTTTCTGACGGTGATGAAGAAGGGGTTGGTGAAGTTCTTGAGAATCATGGTGACTTTTTTGCCTTCCAGTGCCGGATCGGCGGCGGCGGACCAGGAGACGATTCCCACCAGGAGCATGGCGACGATAGGCGCGAAGATTTTTCTCATAGCGATACCCTTTCCTCAAAATTGACGACTACGATTCCACAAACCACACAGGCGAATTCGATCAGGCGTTTTTGTTCCCCGATCTCCGGGAAAAGCGCCTTGTCAAGCGTTGCGATATGGCGGCGGCCTGGCGGGCGGCGATGGCGTACATCTTCTGCGTGCCGCCTTCCAGGAAGATGGAAAAGATGATGACGAAGCCGACGGCGGTCTGCTGCCAGGTGGAGTGGACGCCCCAGATGTTCATGCCGTTCCGGATGAAGACGATGATGAGGGCGCCGATGATGGTGCTGGCTACCGATCCCTTGCCGCCGCCGAAGGAGGTGCCGCCGATAAGGGAGGAGGCGATGGAATCGAGGGTGAAGGTGGCGCTGATGCCGGGGTCGGCCGCGTTCAGGCGCATCATATACAGGATGCCGGTGATGGCGGCGAGCACGCCGTTGATGATGTAGACGAGGGTCACGGTGTTCCGGCTGTTGATGCCGGACAGGGTGGTGGCGTTGAAGTTGTTCCCGGCCATGTAGACGCGCCGGCCGAAAATGGTCATGCGCATGACGAAATGGAGGATGATGAAGATGACGAGGGTGATGAGCGCGAGGTTGGGGACGCCGAAAGTGCTGCCGATGCCGATATTGCGGAATTCGGGCGGGAAATCGTAGAAATAGGTGCTGCCGGTGTAGACGAAGGCGAGGCCGACCGTCACCCATTCCACCCCGTAGGTGGCGATGAAGGGCGCCACGCCGACGCGGGTGATGAGAATGCCGTTGACCAGGCCGCAGACGATTCCGATGCCGAGGGCTATGGCGATGCCCAGGAGGATCTGGTTGTTCTTGATGAAGCTGGCGCAGAGAATGCTGGAGAAGACGAGGACCGAACCCATCGATTTGTCGATGCCCTTGGTGATGATGGCCAGGGTCATGCCGAAGCTCATGAGAATCATGAACGGCGCCTGCTGGAACACCACGGTCGACATGTTGTCCAGTGTCCAGAAGGCGTCGGTTTT
>JAVBRW010000291.1:0-6906 GCA_031547475.1 Planctomycetota bacterium | reverse complement strand
CCTCTCGCCACCGCGATATGGTAGGCGAGGAGCTGGAGCGGCACGGCGCAGCAGATGGAATTCATGATGCCGGAGTCGGCGCGGATGGGAATGACGTCGTCCGCCATGTCCTCCACCGCCCGGTCGCCCTGGCTCATGATGGCGACGACCCTGCCTTTCCGCGCCTTCACCTCCATGATGTTGCCGAGAATCTTTTCGTAGCGCCTGCCGCCCTGCAGCGCGATGAACAGGACCGGCATGTTCTCGTCCACCAGGGCGATGGGGCCGTGCTTCATCTCGGCCGCGTCATAGCCTTCGGCGTGGATGTACGACACTTCCTTCAGCTTCAGGGCGCCCTCCATGGCCAGCGGCCAGCCGGTGCCGCGCCCGAGGAAGAGGAAATTCGGCGCGTCCTTGTATTTCAGGGCGATTTCGCGGATGCACGGATCCAGGGCCAGCACCCCCTGCACCCGGCTGCCGACGCCCAGCAGATCGTGGACCCGGCGCCGCAGTTCCGCCCGGTCGATGGCTTCGCGGATCTGGCCGATGCGGAGGGCGAGGAAATAGAGGCCGGCGATCATCGAGGTGAACGCCTTGGTGCTGGCGACGCCGATTTCCGGCCCGCAATTGAGGTAAAACACGCTGTCCGCCTCGCGGGCGATGGACGAGCCGACCACGTTCACCACCGCCAGCACCTTGCAGCCGGCCGCCTTGGCCAATTTGACCGCGTGCAGCGTGTCCATGGTTTCGCCGGACTGGGTGACGGCGATGACGAGGACGGACGGATCGAGAATCGGATCGCGGTAGCGGAAGTCGGCGGCGTATTCCGGGTAGGCGGGGATTTTGGTGGTGCGCTCGATCATGTTCCGCCCGACCATGCAGGCGTGGTAGGCGGTGCCCTGCGCCAGCATGATGATGCGGCTGACGCCGCGGAAATAATTGTCCGGCAGGGTCACGTTCTCGAAAAGGAACTCGGGATCGGCGTCGGCGGAGGGCGGCAGGCGGAGGCGGTTCCTGAGCATGTTTTCGAGCGTGGTCGGCTGCTCGTAGATTTCCTTCAGCATGTAGTGGTCGAAACCGTTCTTCTGCGCCTGCTCGGCCGTCCAGGTGACTTCGGTGCACTTGAAATCGACCGCTTCGCCGTTTTCCCGTATTTCGCAGGCTCCGGAAGTGATGACCGCGACCTGGTCGTCCTCGAGGAAAACCACCCGGCGCGTGTGGGGGATGATCGGGGTGGCGTCGGACGCGAACATGTGGAAACCGGCGCCCATGCCGACCGTCAGCGGGCTGCCGCGCCGCGCGCCGACGAGAAGCCCCGGCTGGTCGGCCGCCATGAACACGAAGGCGAAGGTCCCGTCCAGGCGCGACAGCGTCTTTTCCACCGCCCCGACCAGATCGCCGTCGTATTCCTCGGCCACCAGATTGGAGACCACCTCGGTGTCGGTGTCGGAATGGAAAACCGCGCCCTTGGCCAGGAGCTCCTCCTTCAGCGGCACGTAGTTGTCGACGATGCCGTTGTGGATGACGGCGATCCGGTTGTCGTGGCTCAGGTGCGGGTGCGCGTTTTTCTCCAGCGGCGGGCCGTGGGTCGCCCAGCGGGTATGGCCCATGGCGCATTCCGCCGGATTCTCCATATCGCCTCCGAGCCGCTTTTCCAGATCCGCCACCCGCCCGGGCGCGCGGCGGATGTGGATGGTTCCGTTGTCCGGCCAGGCAATGCCGGCCGAATCGTAGCCCCGGTATTCAAGCGAACACAAACCGTCCATCACCACCCGCACCGCTCCGGGCAGGCCGACCGCCGAGACGATTCCGCACATGGCTCAGTCTCCCTTTTCCATTTTTTTCCGCCGCTTTTCCGCCGCGCGGGAAATGCGGTTCATGGCGCCGGCCAGGCCCATGGCGGTACGGACCTCCTTCATGGTCGCCTGGGCGGCGGCGCGCATCTTTTCGGTGCCGTCCATCAGCGCCTGATCGACGAAGCCTGTGTCCGCCTCGTATTGCCGGTAGCGTTCGCGCATCGGCTCGAGGAAATTGTTGATCGCTTTCGCCAACGCGTCCTTGATTTCGACATCGCCGATTTTGCCGGCGCGGTAGCGGGTTTTGAAATCCTCGACCTGCGCCTTGTCCGGATTGAACGCGTCGTGGTACTGGAACACCGGGTTCCCCTCCACGGTGCCCGGAATGTCGGCGTGGACGCGCTTCGGATCGGTGTACATGCTCCGCACCTTCTTGTTCACCGTCTTTTCGTCGTCGGACAGGTAGATGGTGTTGCCGAGGGACTTCGACATCTTGCCCTGGCCGTCGGTGCCGAGGAGGGTCGGCACTTCGCCGATGAGGACATCCGGGATGGGGAACACTTCGCCGTACAACTGGTTGAAGCGCCGCGCCACCTCGCGGGTGACTTCGACATGGCTTTCATTGTCCTTGCCGACCGGCACCAGGTGGGCGCGGGGCAGAAGGATGTCGGCCGCCTGCAGGACCGGATAGCCGAGGAGGCCGAAGGGCATTTCCTCGTCCGACAGGTTGGCGGCGCGGGCCATGTCCTTGATGGAGGGGACGCGGGTCAGGCGGTTGACGGTGATGAGCATTTCCAGTATCAGGTTCAGCTCGTAGGTTTCCTTGACGGCCGACTGAAGGTAAATGGTGGTTTTCTCCGGATCGATGCCGGCGGCCAGGTAGTCCAGCACCAGGCCCCGGGCGTTTTCGGCGATAAGCTCTATGTCCTGCCGGGTGGGTTTGGTGGTGAGCATATGGAGATCGGCGACGATGAGGGTGGTGTCGAAGCTGTGCTGGAGCTCGACCCGCGACTTCAGGGAGCCGACGTAATGGCCGAGATGGAGGCGGCCGGTCGGCCGGTCGCCGGTCAGGATGCGTTTTTTAGCGTTTTTTTCTTGTGGTTTTTCCGATTCGTGCATACCTTGCCTTTC
This sequence comes from Planctomycetota bacterium, assembly GCA_031547475.1. Classification (GTDB taxonomy): domain Bacteria; phylum Planctomycetota; class SZUA-567; order SZUA-567; family SZUA-567; genus JAJBSZ01. Next base: position 4,000 of record JAVBRW010000291.1, on the reverse strand, counting down.
AGTGCCGTGAAACGCGACCGCCGGCCGGACCTGCCGGACGGCGTCGCCAAGTCATCAAATGTACATTTTGTCCTTTATAATGCAATAAACAACGCTGTTTGTCCTTGGGAGGAAACGCCATGCCGGACGGAAAACCGCTCACCCTGAGTTTGGGCGAAGTGCTGTGGGACATGCTCCCGGACGGGAAGGCGCTCGGCGGCGCGCCGGCCAACGTCGCCTGGCACGCGAACCAGCTCGGCGCCGACGCCCACGTCGTCTCGGCGGTCGGGGGGGACGATTTGGGCGGGGAAATCCTCCGCCGGCTCCGCGCCATGAAGCTGAACATCGGCGCCGTCGCCACCGTCGTCGGGAAACCGACCGGCACGGTCGACGCGAAGTTGGACGACAAGGGCAACGCCAGCTATGTCATTCATGAAAACGTCGCCTGGGACTACATTCCCGTGACGCCGGAAATCATCGCTCTCGCCAAGCGGGCGGACGCGATGAATTTCGGCAGCCTCGCCCAGCGGGGCCCGGCGGGGCGGGAGGCGACCTTCGCCCTGCTGGACGCGGCGCGGCCTGACGCCATCCGCATTTTCGATATCAACCTGCGGAAACCGTTCATCTACCGGGAGGTGCTCGACGGCGGCATGCGGCGGGCCAGCGTCATCAAGATGAACGAGGACGAACTGCCGCTGTTGGCCGACATGTTCGGCTGGTCGGGCGAGCCGGAAAAGGCGGTCGACGATCTGCTTGCCGCCTATCCGAACCTCGGCCACGCCATTGTCACCCGCGGGGGCGACGGCGCCTGGTGGCACAACCGGAAAAAGCTGCACAGCCTGAAACCGCAGGGGAAAATCAAGGTGGTCGACACCATCGGCGCCGGCGATTCGGTGACGGCGGCGTCGATGATGGGCCTGCTGAAGGGCTGGCCGGTCGACGAAATCCTCGCCACCGCGCTGGAGATCGCCTCGTTCGTCTGCTCCAGCCGGGGCGGCACGCCGGAATTGCCGGCCGCGTTGAAGGCGAAATTTTCCTGAGATTTTTCTTGACATTTCGCCGGCAATTCGCATGGTAGAACCTTTGTGCTCGGGCGGGTGTTCCGCCTCGAGGAATCCGGGAAAGCGGGACAGACATGTTCGCCAGGGCCCAAACGCTGAACACCATCGACGCGATCGCCATCGGCGGCCGCGCCCTCAGCCTTGGCCTTTTGCTTGGACTGCTCCTTCTTATCGGCTACCCCGGAGCCCGAGGCCTTGTTTATTGACCGCCCAGAGCGTCGCAAAAAACAAATCAGCCAAGGGGCCGGGATCGCATCCCGGCCCCTTTTGTGTTCGGCCGGCGCGCGATGGCCCCGCTTTCGACAAGGAGAGTCACAATGGACAGCGGCAGTCAGGACAAAAACAGGGTACGGATATTCGACACCACCCTCCGCGACGGCGAACAGGCGGCCGGCATCAACCTGAACGTGGCGGAAAAGCTCCAGATCGCGCGGCAACTGGCGTTCATGGGCGTCGACACCATCGAGGCCGGCTTTTCGGCCGCCTCGCCCGGCGATTTCGCCTGCGTGCAGTCGATAGCGCGGGACGTGGCCGGATCCACCATCGCCGCCCTCGCCCGCACCAAGGAGGGGGACATCAAGGCGGCGGCGGATTCGCTGAAGGACGCGGCGAAGGCGCGCATCCACGTCTTCATCGCCACCAGCCCCATCCACATGGAATACAAGCTGAAAATGAAGCCGGAGGACGTGCTGGCCGAGGTGCGGCGCGCCGTGCCGCTGGCCAAATCGCTCTGCCCCGAGGTGGAGTTCTCGGCCGAGGACGCCAGCCGGTCCGAGCTGCCATTCCTCGTCGAAGTGTTCAAGGCGGCGGTCGCCGGCGGCGCCACCGTCCTGAACATTCCGGACACGGTCGGCTACGCCATGCCGGACGAGTTCGCCGAACTGTGCAAAAAGATCATAGACGGCGTCGGCGCGCCGGACAATGTCGTCTACTCCGTCCACTGCCACAACGATCTCGGCATGGCGGTGGCCAATTCGCTGGCGGCGGTCAAGGCCGGCGTCCGGCAGGTCGAAGGCACCATCAACGGCCTGGGCGAACGCGGCGGCAACGCGGCGCTGGAGGAGTTCATCATGGCGCTCCGCACCCGGAAGGATTTCTACGGCTGCGAAACCGCCATCGACACCACGAAGCTGGTGGCGACCAGCCGCGTCGTCTCCCGGCTGACCGGCGTCGCCATTCTGCCGAACAAGCCCATCGTCGGCGCCAACGCCTTCGCCCACGAGTCCGGCATCCATCAGCACGGCGTGATGGCGAAGCGGGAGACCTACGAAATCATGCGCGGGGAAGACGTCGGCGCCGAGGCGGCCGTCATGGTGCTCGGGAAACACTCCGGCCGCCACGCCTTCCGCGACCGGCTGACCACCCTCGGCTACAACCTCTCTCCGGAGCAGATCGACAAGACGTTCGCCGCCTTCAAGCGCCTGTGCGACGAAAAGAAGGATGTCGCCGACTCGGACATAGAAGCGCTGGTGGCGGTCGAGATCATCTCCTCGGCGCCCGAACGCCGCTACACGCTGGAATCCTACTACGTCGAATGCGGCAACAACGTGCAGGGCGGCCCCACCGCGCGGGTGGTGCTGAACCACGAAGGCAGGAGCATATGCGACGCCGCCGTCGGCAACGGCCCCATCGACGCCGCCTACCTGGCGATGCAGCGCATCGTCAAACTGCCGCTGACCCTGGAGAACTTCGCCATCAACGCCACCAGCAAATCGTCCGATTCGCAGGGCGAGGCGCAGGTCACGGTGCGCCACGCCAACGGGCTGTCCGCCTCCGGGCGCGGCTTGTCCACCGACACGGTGGAGGCGTGCATCAAGGCATACGTCAACGCGGTCAACAACCTCTACATGGTGGCGGCGGCCAAGGAGATCAAGATCAATGGCAACTAAACGGACCAGGGCCGAAGCCATCATAGCGCGGCACGCGAAGGACGAAGCGACCCGAGGCGGCATCTGCCGCGCGAAAGTCGATTTCGCCTTCGGGAACGACATCACCGCCCCGCCCGCCATCCGGGAATTCAAACGGATGGGCGCGACGAAGGTGTTCGACCCGGACCGCTGCGCGGTGCTGGCCGATCACTTCGTGCCGAACAAGGACATCGCCTCCGCCAACCAGACCAAGATCGGCCGCGTGTTCGCCAAGGAATACGGCCTCTATTTCTGGGAAGCCGGCCGCTGCGGCGTCGAGCACACCTTCCTTCCGGAACAAGGCCTGATCCTGCCGGGCGATCTGATCATCGGCGCCGACAGCCACACCTGCACCGGCGGCGCCCTGGCGGCGCTGGCGACCGGCGTCGGCTCGACCGACTTGGCGGCGGTGTGGGCGCTTGGCGAAGTGTGGCTGAAAGTTCCGGAAACCATCCGGGTCAATTACCGCGGCGCCTTTTCGCCGTGGGTGACGGGGAAGGACGTCATCCTCAGCCTCATCGGCCGCCTCGGGGTCGAAGGCGCCCGCTACATGGCGCTGGAATTCGGCGGCGAAGCGCTGGCCGGCCTGCCGATGGACGACCGTTTCACCATGTCCAACATGGCCATCGAAGCCGGCGGCAAGGCGGGCATTTTCGAAACGGATCAGACGATTATCGACTACGCCAAAACCCGGGCGAAACGCTCGTACGTGCCGGTTTATCCCGACAAGGGCGCCTGGTATGCCCAGCACTTCGAAATCGACGCGGAAAAGATCGTGCCGGTGGTGGCGTTGCCGCATCTTCCCTCGAACGTCAGGGCGGCGGCCGACTGCGGCAATCTGAAAATCGATCAGGTGTTCATCGGATCCTGCACCAACGGCCGCCTCCGGGACATGGCGCTGGCGGCGGCGGCGCTGAAGGGAAGGAAAACGCATCCGGACGTCAGGCTCATCGTCATCCCCGCCTCGTACGAGGTGTACAACGCGGCCATGGCGAAAGGCTATATCCAGACCTTCCTCGACGCCGGCGCGGTGGTGACGACGCCGAGCTGCGG
>JAVBRW010000460.1:0-18371 GCA_031547475.1 Planctomycetota bacterium | reverse complement strand
CGCATCGGCGGGGCAAAAAGCCAGCGCGTCCTCCTGACCATGGCCGAAAACGACACGGTGGTTTCGTTCATGGCGGAGGAGACGGAGATTGTGAGGTAATGGTTTTAAGATTGTAGATTTAAGATTTATTCTCGCGCAAATGTTCATATGAGTAATGAATCTTAAATCTACAATCTACAATCTTAAATCTTCAATCCGTCACTTCACAATCTCCGTCTCCTCCGCCATGAACGAAACCACCGCGTCGTTGTCGTCCATGGTCAGGAGGACGCGCTGGCTTTTTGCCCCGCCGATGCGGGTGAGGAAAGCGTAGACCTGGTGCGGCGGAAAACTGGGGACGGCGTACGGCTCCAGAAGCTTTTTGCTGTCCGGGATGCGGTTGCCGGGGACGAACAGTTCGGCCCCGATCCTTTCCAGCGCGGAAAAATCGCCCTGGTCGGCGGCCTGGAACATGCCGCGCAACTCATCGGCTTTCACCACCCGGCCCACCGGCACCCCGTCGTCCGCCGGCCTGTCCGGCATGAATATGTATCGCGCCAGAAAAAAGGCGGCGACAAAACCAAGCCCGAAAATCAGCGCCGGGTACAGGTACCGCCTCCAGCCCCGCGCCGGCGCGGCGGCGGACGTTTTTGCTTCCTCTTCCATTCTTTCCTCTCATTCCCCATTACTTCTTTTTCTTCAACGCTTCCATTTCCGGCGTGTTCCAGAACTTCAGAGAACCCGGGTGCACCTTGCTCTGGCCGGCGATGGCGAAACGGGGCGACAGATGGTTCATATCTTCCGATACCCCGGCCAGGACGTTTTTCTTGTCCCACAGGATTTTGTTGATGTTGTAGACCAGGTTCTCCGGCAGCGCCGTCTGCGCGACCAGGCAGCTATAGTCCCCGAGGGTGAGGATGTCCTCGGTCACGCTTTTGTAATCGCCCGCCTGGATGACGTAGGTGATGGTCATGAACTGGTGTGTCATGAGATCGAGCATTTCCTCGTCGACCGGCAGGAGAACGGCATCCAGTTTCTTTTCCTCGAGAGCCGGTATGAGATAGGTGCCGGGGCCGGCCGTGTAGGCGCAGACGTCGAGCTCGCCGGCCAGGAAAAGCCGGGTGATTTCGGCGTAACTTTTGAAATCGATTTTCCAGCCCTGCCCTCCCAGTTGATCGTAACTGGTGCGGTAGGCGCTTTTCAGCAGCATGTTGAAAATGAATTCGGAACCCGTGCCTTTCGGCAGGGTCGAAAAACGGATGGGCTCGGTGACTTTCAGCAAATCGCCCAGCGTTTCCAAGTTATGGCGGGCCGCCACCTCTTTCCGCACAATCAGGTACAGGACCTGGGGATAGAGGTTGACCAAGAGCCGCACGTTGTCCAGCTTCACCTCGGGGAGCTCTTTTTCGCCCGCGCCGGCGGCGCCGAGGAACGAGTAGAGGGTAAAGGCGATGTCCGCCTCGCCCGCCCCCACCTTGCGCAAATTCTCCACCCCGCCTCCGACGCTGTTTTGGGTCGGAATGCCCGTTTCGCGGAACAGTTTTTCCATCTCCTGCCCCAGCGCGTGCCACTGGCCGCCCTGGGGACCGGCCAGCAGATTCAGCGCGCCCGGCCAGCCCAGCTTTTCGCCTTCGGGCCGGACCGGCTGGTCGCCGCTCCGAGCCGGAGCCATCGGCCACGCCAGGAAAAAAGCGACCGCCATCGCCAACGCGGACAGAAAAACACCGGAACGCTTGTTCATGAATTTCTCCTCGAAAACATGCCCGCCTTCATGGGCATACGGTTTGCAAGTATATACCTGCCCGCGAAAACGCGCAAGCCGGCAGCTTCGGAACGCCGGGAAAAGTCGGAGCCGCCGGCTTATACCCAATCCATTTTGGTCTTCGGCAAACGTCAATCCCAATCCCGAGTCGCGCGCTAAGGTTACGGGGTCGAAAGACCGAAAACCTTGCGCGACTTGGTATAATCTTGAATCGAGCCAGAAAAAGGTTATCTTTATGGAGGTATAAAACATACTGAGAGCGAGGAAAGTACATGGAAAAGGCTGACCGCAATGACTAGCGCAACAGACAAGGAAGTACCCGCCGCACCCGAACCGGCTCCGGAGCGCCGCGTGCGCGTCGGCGGCGGCGTGGCGGCGCGGCTGTTCATCGCCTTTTGCGGCGTTACCCTGATGACCGTCCTGGTGGCCATAGTCGGCGACAACGGGTTGTGGGATTCGCGGCAAACGCTCCAGACCTCCCGCGATTCGTTCGATCGCGTGTCCCTGCTCCTGGACGACACGACCGAATCGCTGGACAGCGCCAGTTCCGCCATCGACAAGTCCGGCCTCGCCCTCGACACCGCCGTCACCACCATGAAGGAAACCGGCAACCGCGTCAACACCCTGAACTCCGTCGACCTGCCCGCCGTCATCGGCATCGGCACCATACGCGAAGCCTTGACCGCCGTGGCGGTCGGCGAACGCACCCTGCTCATGCGGCAGTTGTACGACATGGACATCCGGAACGCCCAGCGCGACATCATCACCGCCGCCTTCAAGCGGGCCGACGCGGCGCTCGCCGGCTTTTCCGGCCTGGAAACCCAGTTCACCCAGGACCGGCGCGACGCCTGGGAAAAATTCCTTTCCTCGTGGAACGATTGGAAAGCCGTGCACGCCCGCCTGATGGACGAGTTCGACAAAATAGACGAATTGCTGAAAAAGCGCACCCGGGGCGGGTTCGAATTCGAGGAAGTCTCCAAATCCGCCTTCGACATCGCCTTCGGCGAAGGCCAGACCGCCCGCGACACCGTCAACCGGCAACTGGACGCGGTGGTGGCCATGATCAGCGACTCCGCCCGCGACTCGGCCGGCGTCGCCAGCCACGACACCGGCAACGCCACCGCCGACGCCATCGCCGCCAAGGACTCGCTGGCCGCCGCCACCGGCCAGATCGCCGATTTCAAAAGCCAGATGATGGTCGTCAACACCCGGGTGAAGGAGGCGGCCGTCGCCACCAAGGCGTCGCTGGAAAACGCCGACAACGCCCGCTGGCTGTTCATCATCTGCTCCGTCCTGGGCCTCCTGGTGTCCATCCTGCTGGCGCTGTGGCAGACCCGCTACCTGTCCCGCCCCATCCGCGCCGCGGCGGAACAGTTGGGTTTGCTGGCGGAGGGAAAAATCGACCGGGACATCATGCAGAACTATGTCCGCCGCCCGGACGAAATCGGCGCTCTCGCCCAGTCGGTCGGCGATTTGCTCCAGTCCCAGCGCGAGGAGGTCGGCATCGCCGGCGACATGGCTTCGGGCGACTTCTCCGGCTCGGTCAGGCTGCGGAGCCGGGAGGACCGCCTGGGCGTCGCCCTGTCCGAAATGATGCGCATCACCCACGACGCGCTGGTGCGGGTCAACCGCCACGTCCAGCAGGTGACGGAAGGGGCCGAGGACATTTCGAAGGTGAGCCAATCCCTTTCCACCAGCGCCATCGAAACGGCCACGGCCCTGGTGGAGATTTCCACCTCCACCACCGAAATCGGCGAGCAGACCCACCGCAACGCCCGAAACGCCGCCCGCGCCAACGAATTCGCCATTTCCAGCCGCCAGGTGGCGGAACGCGGCTACACGGCGGTCGAGGAAATGGTCGCCTCGATGCGGGAAATCCAGTCGTCGAGCGCCCAGATCGCCCAGATCGTCAAGCTGATCGACGACATCGCCTTCCAGACCAACCTCCTGGCCCTGAACGCCGCCGTCGAGGCGGCGCGGGCCGGACGGCACGGCAAAGGCTTTTCGGTGGTGGCGGAAGAGGTCAGGAACCTGGCCGCCCGCAGCGCCAAGGCGGCGCGGGAGACCGCCACCCTGGTCGAGGACACGGTCAAGCGGGTGGAAAACGGCGCCGCCATCGCCATGCGGACGGACGAGGCGTTCAAGGAAATTCTCGACAACGCCCAGCAGACCACCCAGCTTTACGGGGAAATCGCCCTGGCCAGCCAGGATCAGTCGAAAAGCATCGACCAGATCGCCTCCGGCCTCGCGCAAATCGATCAATCGACCCAGCACAATTCCCGCTACGCTTCCCAGACCGCCGCCGCCTCCCAGCTTCTTTCGCGGCAGAGCGGGGAACTGCGACGGATGATGGCGCGGTTCCAGTTGCAGAAATTCCTGCCCGCCCGCTCGCCCCGAGCGTAAAAAGGGAGTTTTTTCAATAGGGATTCAACATCGGTACGAAAAGGGAAAAGCACCACAACACCGTCATCCCGGCGGAACAAACCTCCACCGGGGCAAGAACGCATTAAAGCCGGGACCCAAATTGTTGTCGTATGCTACAAAACGCTTTTCTTTGTTGTAACGTCGTGGATCGGGTTACAGCAATCGCTTCTCAATTTGGGTCCCGGCTTTAATGCGCTCGGGGGGCTGCATAGGCTTCCCCGCCGGGATGACGGTGTTGTGGCGCTTTTCCCTATCGTACCGATGTTGAATCCCGATTGGCAAAAATTCAGACGAAAGGCATCCGCATGACCAGCCGCCTCGACCACATAGCCGTTTCGGTCGGCAACGAACTCCGGAGCCTTCTCGAACGCGCCGATCGGACGCGGCTCGGACAACTGGCCGACGCCGTGCAGACCGCCGGCGCCGTGTTCGTCGCCGGCGCCGGACGATCCGGCCTAATGGCGCGGGCGGCCGCCATGCGCTTCATGCACCTCGGCCTCACGGTCCATGCAGTGGGGGAGACGACGGCGCCGGCCATTGCCCCGGGCGATCTGCTCCTGGTCGTTTCCGGATCGGGCGGAACGGCGGGCATGATCATGCTGGCGGAAAAGGCGCGCGCCCTGGGCGCCCGCATCGCGCTGGTGACCGGCAATCCGGGGTCCTCCCTCGCCCGCCTGGCCAACACCGTTTTGACGGTTCCGCCGCCGGGAACGGAAAACGACCGCCCGTTCCAGCCCATGGGCAACCGGTTCGAACAGGGAGCGCTCCTGCTTCTCGACATCGTCGCCATGGAAATCATGGCCCGGACGGGCGAGACGGAGGAGAGGATGTTCAAGCGGCACGCGAACCTCGAGTAAAATAAAAAATTTGCCCCATCCCTCCGCTTCGGCATATAATGCCTTTCCGCCACATTCCCCTTTATCCAGTGAAAGGAACAACGATGCAGATGGAAAAAACCCTGGTCATTATCAAGCCCGACGCCATGGCCCGACGCCTTGCCGGCAAACTCATCTCCCGCTTCGAGGAAAAAGGTCTGGCCATCAACGCCATGCGCCTGACCCGGATCAGCCTCGAAACGGCGCGCACCCACTACGCCGAACACAAGGAAAAGCCGTTCTTCGCCCAACTGACCGAGTTTATCACCTCGCGCCCGGTCATCATCATGGCGCTGGAAGGGGTGGAGGCGGTGGCGGTCGTGCGGAAAATGATCGGCGCCACCTCCGGCCGCGCCGCCGAACCGGGCAGCATCCGCGGCGACTACGGAATTTCCAAATCGTTCAACCTGATCCACGCCAGCGATTCGCCCGCCTCCGCAGCCCGCGAACTCGCCCTGTTCTTCGGCCCGAACGATTTCACGCCGTCCGCCTCGCAGGAGGATTTGCAGTGGAATTACGAATATTCGGAAGGCGGGCCGAACTGATAGCGTTTTTGTCATATTTTCCAGACTCGCGGATTGGGCGTCCGGACGCCCAATCCGTAAATTTTTCCCCGTTCCTCCGCCCGTCCCGCTTTTGTTTTGCCCCCTTCCCGTTCTTTCGGTACCATGGATCGGCTTTGCAATGCGCAAAGCGTTATTTATGCATGGCAACACGGGTGACGGAACGGAGCGCGGAGAAGTGGGCATATTTCGACTGATTGCGAGTTTTTTCAAAGTGGGCGTCATCGGCTTCGGCGGCGGCAGCGCCCTCATCCCGATAATCCGGAACGAACTGGTGGTGAACCGGGAAGCGCTGTGCGACGACGATTACCTCAAGCACACCGTCGTCGTCAACATCACCCCGGGCGCCCTGCCGGTCAAGCTGGGCGCCACCTGCGGCTTCCAGCTCGACGGCCCGGCCGGATCGCTGCTCGGCGCCTACTCGGTCGCCCTGCCGGGCGTCCTCGCCACCGTCCTCATCATCGCCCTCTTTTCCCTGCTGGGCGAAAGCGCCATCCACTGCCTCAACCACGCCAGCGTCGGCATAACCATCTTCATCGTCTTCCTGCTCCTGAACTATGTCGGGAAAACCGTGTGGTCAGGGAACCGCGCCGTCAACACCCTCATCTGCCTCCTCGCCTTCCTCGTCACCGGCGGCAGGGAAATGCGCGACGTGGCGGAATCGCTGTTCGGCCTGCCGCACCGTTCGCTCGGCGTGCCGCTCCTGAACATTTCCATGATCCACGTCATGATCCTGTCCTTCTACCTCATCTTCCATTTCCAGCTCGCCGGCCGCACCGCCAAGGCGGTTGTCGGCGCCGTCCTCGCCCTCGCCTACGCCTTCCTGTGCGGGGACATGATCAAGCCGTGGCCCTACGCCGGAACCGCCCGCCTGGTTGTCACCGCCCTGTTCGTCGTTTCCCTCGTCCTGCTTGTCACGGCAAAGAAAAGGGATGGCGAAAAAAAGAAAACGAAAGGCCTGGCGGCCGGCGTCGTTCCCGTCATCGGCCTGTTTCTCGCCCTTCCCCTGGTTCCGGTGGCGGCGGCGTGGCTGGCCGGCCGGCTTCCCGAACCGGCCAAAGCGGCGGCGTTTCTCGGCAACATCCTCGTCTCCACCGTCACCTCGTTCGGCGGCGGCGAAGCGTACGTCGCGGTGGCGGACAGCATTTTCGTCCAGGGCGGCTATGTGAAGGCGGACATTTTCTACGGCCAGATCGTGCCGGTCGCCAACGCGCTCCCCGGGCCGATACTGGTCAAAATCGCCGCCGCCATCGGCTTCGTCTGGGGCCAGGCGGGCGGATCGCTGTGGGCCGGCGCCCTGCTGGCGGCCGCCTGCGCCATGCTGGCCATCGGCGCCTGCTGCGCCGTCGCCATGCTGGTTTTGAACTTCTACGAGGCGCTCAGGCATTCGGTGTTCGTGATGTCGTTGAAACGGTACATCCTGCCGGTGATTTGCGGCACGCTGGCGTCCACTTCGCTCGCCATGCTGTACGAGTCGATGAAAATCGCCGCCGAGTACCATTACAGCCGGCCGCTGACCTTCGCCGCCATGGCGATGGGCATTGTCCTGACCTTTTGGCTCCACATCCGGTACAGGATCCACGATATCGTCCTCCTGATCGGCTGGGTGGTGGCGAGCCTTGTGTTCATGGCGTTGACCCTTGGAACATTTTCAGAATTTTCGTGAATATTGGGTTTAGTCGCGTCACCTCCCTTACGCGGCATTTCGCCAAACCACCGGCGAAATACCGCTACCGGTCGAGCCCGCGCCTAAACCCAACATTCGCAGAATTTCTTAAAATGTCTTGATTGAAGGGAGTTGCCGTGGTGAACGAATACCGTCTCGGGCAGAACAACCGCGTGAACGTGGCCGACATGGATTGGGACAATTACAATGACAGCGTCGTCTGGATTGACGCCTTTTTCCCGGGCGAGGAGGATCTGGGGCGGCTGAACCGAATGGTCGGATTCGAAGTGCCGACCCGCCACGACATCATGGAAATCGAGCTGTCGAACCGTTTCTACAAGGAAAAAGACTGCTATATCATGATCGCCAACCTGCTGCCCCGGTCGGAGACCGAGGTGCTGCCGCCCCGCCCGGTCGCGTTCATATTGCGGAAAAACCTGCTCCTGACCATCCGGTTCTGCCATTTTTTCTCGTTCGACCGGGTATCGTCCGGCCTGCCGGTCAATCCGGAACCGCAAAGTCCGCTGACCGTGTTCAATTCGCTCCTCGACGCGGCGGTGAGCGATCGCGCCGACAATCTGGAACATTCCATGCGCCGCATGGAGGATCTGACTTCCCGCCTGTTCATGTCGCCGACCGACGCCAACAACGGGATGAAACTGAAGGGGCCGGAGCTGGACGAGGCGCTCCGCCTCATCGGCGTCATGGGGGAGCGGATGGCCAATATCCGCGAAAGCATCGCCTCGCTCCAGCGGGCGCTGAACTTCGCCCAGACCTATCTGCCGCCCGACTGGCTGTCGGGGGAGAAGGCGATCATGAGTTCGATGAAAACCGACTTGACCGCCATGTCGGACGAGGCGGCCTTTTTCATGAACAAGCTTTCATTCAATCTTGACGCCACGCTCGGGATGATCAACATCGAGGAAACGAAAATCATCCGCGTTTTGTCCGTGGTCACCCTGGTCTTGTCGCCGCCGATGGTCATCGGCGCCATTTACGGCATGAATTTCGCCAACATGCCGGAACTCCACTGGCCGTACGGCTACTGGTTCTCCCTCGGCCTCATGGGCGTTACCGCCTTGCTGCCGCTGTGGTATCTGAAGAAAAAGAAGTGGCTGTGAATTTCTCTGCCAACCCCATTCAGTCCGAGTGAGAAGGCTCCACCATGGATAACGGCAAATCGGCTGACAGCCAGGGCGAAATCATTCTCTACCACACCGACGATGGTATGGCGGAAATACGGCTTCGCGTTATTGACAACAATGTGTGGCTTACACAAAATCAAATCGCCACATTGTTCGAATCCACCAAGCAAAACATAAACACCCACATAACAAACGTCTACAAGAACGGCGAACAGGAGCAAGCGAGAACTGTCAAAGAATACTTGACAGTTCTCCCCGACGGCCGGCGTTATAAAACCAAAACCTATAACCTTCCCATGATCCTGGCAATCGGCTACCGCGTGCGATCGCCCCGGGGCGTTCAATTCCGCCAGTGGGCGACGCGTCATTTGGCCGAGTATCTGGTCAAGGGATTCGTCATGGATGCTGTTGTTCGCCGTCACCGGAAAAACCGCCGCCGAGTTGGTTATCGAGCGGGCGGATGCCGGCGCGCCCAATATGGGATTGACCGCATGGGAAGGCGGCAGGGTGCGAAAAAAGGATGTGACAACCGCCAAGAATTACCTGACCGGGGACGAGATCGATCTGCTAAACCGCCTGGTCGTCATTTTTCTGGAGCAGGCGGAACTCCGGGTCAGGGAGCGGAAACAACTCACCCTGACATATTGGTGGGAGAACGTCGACCGCATGCTCGCGTTCAACGATCGACCGGTGCTGCGCGGGTCGGGAGCGGTCGGTCACGACGATATGGTGCAAATAATCCATGAGCGATACGATACGTTCGACAGCCGCCGCCGCGCCGAGGAGGCGAAAGCGGCGGACGCCGAAGATCTCGCGGAATTGGAGAAATGGGAACGTTTTTTCGAAGGCAAGGAAAAGGCCTGACGCGGCGGGATGGCATCGCGGCGCACAGCCGTGTCAAACCGCCAATCCGCCCGAACATTTTTCTTGACAAGCTTCCCGCTTCCGGCATAATCCTTTGGTTCGTATTTGCCCCGGAGCCATTCCGGGCCGTTCAGGGTATGCTCGTCCGCGCCACGATCGACGGCGCGGCCTTTATTTTGCATGGCGTTCAGGATTCAAGGAGTTTGCAATGGCAGTACCACGGCATAAAATGTCCAAGCAGAAGAAACGTTCCCGCCGCGCCCACGACGCACTGTCGCCGGTCGGCTTCTACGTCTGCCCGCGCTGCAACCACGAAAAGCTTCCGCACCGCGTCTGCGATAACTGCGGTCACTATCGCGACGTGGAAAAAATAAAAACAGGCAGCTGAAACTATGCGCTTGGGCATAGACGCCATGGGCAACGACAACGGGCCCGCCCCCATCGTCAAGGGCATTAAAATGTTCCTTGAGCAGGATTCCGATTCCACCGTCGTCATGGTGGGCGATCGGGACCGGGTGACCCGCGTCATGATCGAGGAAGGCATCGGCCTGTCCAAGCGCCTCGAACTCGTCCATGCCACCCAGGTCATGGAAATGGAGGACAAGGTCGCCGATCTCCGCGAGAAGCGCGACAGCTCCATCATGCGCCTGGTCACCGAACAAAAAGAAGGCCGCATCGACGCCATGATAGCGCTCGGCAACACCGCCGCCGCTGTCGGAGCCGCCACCATCGGCCTCAAGCTCATTCCCGGCGTGCGCCGCCCGGGAATAGCCATTGCCATGCCTACCCGCAACCCCCAGCGCCCCTGCGTCGTCATCGACATGGGCGCCAACACCGCCTGCAAACCTTCCCACCTCGTCACCTACGGCGTCATGGCTTCCATATACAGCGCCAAGGTGCTCGGGCTCAGCCAGCCCCGCGTCGGCCTGCTGAACGTCGGCGAGGAACGGAGCAAAGGGAACGAAGTGCTGCGCGAAGCGTTCGCCCTCCTCGAGGAAGCGCCGGTCAACTTCATCGGCAATGTCGAGGGCGGGGACATTTTCTCCGGCATATGCGATGTGGTGGTGTGCGACGGCTTCCTCGGCAACGCGGTGCTGAAAGCCTCCGAGACGTTGGCATCGACCATGTCCAGTTGGATCAAGGACGCCATGATGGCGACCTGGTACACCAAGCTCGCCGCCCTCGTTCTTCAGGGCCAGATGGCGAAGGTGAAAAAGCGGCTGGACTACGCGGCATACGGCGGAGCGCCCCTTCTGGGTGTCAACGGCGTGTGTCTAATCGGCCATGGCCGATCCAAAGCGGCGGCCGTGACAAGCGCGCTGCGGACGGCGCGGGCCAGCGTCAAGGTCCAGGTCAACGCCCTGATCCGCGAAAATATCGAGCGCATGCGGACTTCGGCCCGTCTGAAAGCGGTGGAATCGGCCGAATCGGCTGGTTCCGACGATTGAGCGAAGCAGGGTTTAAAAGGTTATGTGTCAGGGAATTGGCCCAAACCTTTAAAGAAAATTCGAAAAAACGTTGTTTTTTTTCCGATTAATTGCTTGAAGACAGCGGTAAAATTTATTATATATAGCGTTTGACATGCGAGGAGACGCCCGGCTTAAGCAACCGGGTATGGAAATTTGATGTCGATTTTGGCCTGCCCCACGTGGGGCAATTTGTTAAAAGTATGAGAAAAGGAGATGGAGATGCGTATTTTCTTGGCTATCGCTTTGGCCGCCAGCCTGTTTGTCGCCGCTGGCTGCAGCTGCGCCACTGGCAAGTGCCCGGCCCCGAAGCCGGTCTGCAACCCCTGCACCCCCCCGCCCCCCCCGGCGCCGGTGTGCAACCCCTGCGGTGCGTAATACCCAGCCAGTGTTAAACTGTATTGGCAGCATGAGCACGGAACCGAATCGGTTCCGTGCTTTATTTTTTTGACAAAAATTTCCCGGAGTGGATTTTTACCTTTCAATTGTGCCCAATACGGATAAAATTGAAAAGAACGGGTACTTCACTTTGTCCACGCGAATGATCGGGGGAGCAATGCTCACAAGAGTCGCACTGGCCGCCGCACTGGCTTTGTCCTGCCTGCTGGCGGGGATGGGATGTCAATCCAAGCCGGTTGAAGGCGGCGCCGCGCATTATGGCTACACCGGTTCGCTGCCGGCCGTGTGCGGGTCGTGCGGCGCGAAATGATCCAGCAGATTCACAACAATCATAGTGGAAATTTTCCTTTGGCCTTGGCGCAGACTTGACGGAAAAAAACCATGATTAAAGGATTTCTCTTGTTCCCCGGGCAGGGAGCGCAGGTGGTGGGCATGGCCAGGGACGCCTACGACGCGGGCGGCCACGCGGTCGCGCTGTTCGAGGAGGCGAACGAGATTCTCGGGTTCGATCTGGCCGACCTGGCGTTCAACTCCGACGCCGACACGCTGGCCAGGACGGAGAATTGCCAGCCCGCCCTGCTGGTCGCCAGCCTGGCGCTCTTGGACACCATGCGCGAGCGGAAACAGTTCAAGGTGACCGGCGCCGCCGGATTGTCCCTCGGAGAATATACCGCCCTCACCGCCTTGGAGGCCATCGATTTCGCCGACGCGGTGCGGCTGGTGCGGAAGCGGGGCGAACTGATGGAGGAATCGGGCCGCGGCCAGGAGACCGGCATGGCGTCGGTCATCGGATTGGAATCGGCCGCCATCGAGGAAATCTGCGCCCGGGTCACCGCGTCC
This sequence comes from Planctomycetota bacterium, assembly GCA_031547475.1. Lineage (GTDB taxonomy): Bacteria > Planctomycetota > SZUA-567 > SZUA-567 > SZUA-567 > JAJBSZ01. The sequence continues at coordinate 6,388 of JAVBRW010000460.1, read as the reverse complement.
GGCGCCGGCGTGGTGGTGCCGGCCAACTACAACTGCCCGGGGCAGGTGGCGATTTCCGGCGCCAAGGCGGCGCTCGATAAAGCGGCGGAGGAGTTGAAGGCGGCCGGAGCGCGGCGGGTGCTGCCGCTCAATGTGTCGGCCGCGTTCCACTCGCCGTTCATGGAAATGGCGCGCCGGGGCCTGGGCGATGCGCTGGCGGAAGTGTCGCTCCGCAACCCGATGGCGAAGTTCATCAACAACGCCGACGCCGCCGTCCTGAACGATCCCGAAGCCATCCGCGAATCGCTGGCGCGGCAATTGGTGTCGCCGGTGAAGTGGGATCAGTCCTGCCGCCTGGCGGTCGGCCAGGGCGACACGGTGTTCTACGAGGTCGGCCCGGGCAAGGTGTGCGCCGGCCTGATGAAGCGCATTGCGCCGGAAGCGACGGTGGTGTCCATAAACTCGCTGGCGGACATCGATCAATTGCCGGACTGAGACGGCATTCTCGAGGTTTTGAATTCACAATTCACGATTCACAATTCACAATTTTGGGCATTGGGCACAGCGGCCGGTTGTGGGTTGGATTGATGCAATTGTGAATTGTGCATAGTGAATTGTGAATTGAACTTTTCAGGAGGAATTATGAAAGGCAAGAACGCGGTCATCACCGGCGGCGCCAGGGGCATCGGCGAAGCCATCGGCAAAGTCATGGCCCGCATGGGCGCCAACATCATCATCTGGGATGTTCTCGAAGAGCAGGCCAAGGCCACGGCCGAAAAATTCGCCAAGGAATACGGCATCAAGACGAGCGGCAAGGCGGTCGACGTGACCAAGGGCGAATCGGTCGAGGCGGCGGTCGAGGCGGCGGTCGCCGAATTCGGCGGCATCGACATACTCGTCAACAACGCCGGCATCACCCGCGACGGCCTGATCATCCGCATGAAGGAGGAGGACTGGGACAGCGTGCTCGCCATCAACCTGAAGGGCGTGTGGCAGTGCACCAAGTCGGTCGCCCGGGTCATGCTCAAGGCCCGCAAGGGATCGATCGTCAACATCGCCTCGGTCGTCGGCGTCATGGGCAACGCCGGCCAGGCCAACTACTCCGCCTCCAAGGCCGGGGTCATCGGCCTGACCAAGACTTCGGCCAAGGAATTCGCTTCCCGCGGCGTCCGGGTCAACGCGGTGGCTCCGGGCTATATCCGCACCGCCATGACGGACAAGCTGACGGACGAGCAGCGGAAACGCATGCAGGATCTTATCCCGCTGGGCGAACTCGGCACGCCGGAAGACGTGGCCGACGCGGTCGCCTTCCTCGCCTCCGACGCGGCCCGCTACATCACAGGCCAGACCCTGAACATCTGCGGCGGCATGGTCATGTGATCCGGTTTGCAAACGTATGGGGCACCCGCGAGGGTGCCCTTTTTTTTCGAATGAATAATGAACAATTAACAATGAATAATGGATGAGTTAATGATTTAATTAACAATTGCACCTGCCCCAATGCGGTGGCACAGTATAATTGTTAATTGAATCATTAACTCATCCATTATTCATTGTTAATTGTTCATTGTTAATTCAGCGAAGGCAAAGCGTCGCGCACTTACAAGAAACGCCCCGCCAGCCAATCACATCAGCGGCACCACGCCGAAGACGATGCCGGTCGTCAACATAATCAGGCTCATGCCCCACACCCAGAAGAACGAGGTGCGGATGTGGTCGCGTATGCCGATGCCGGCCAGGCCGCAGCCGAGGAAAGTGGCGGGGACAACCGGGCTGATGAAGCAGGCGAGGTTGCGGCAGACGACCATGGTGACGGCGACCGACATCGGGTCGACGCCGAACTTGCCGGCCACGCTCACCACGATGGGCATGACGCCGAAGTAGTAGGAGTCGGTGCAGAACACCAGGGCGAGCGGGGCGGACAGGATGCCGATGACGATGGCGAGATAGGGGCCAAGCGCTTCCGGCAGCACGCCGACGAGCGATTTGGCCATCGAATCCATTATGCCCGAGTTTTCGAGAATGCCGAGGAGGACGCCGGCGGCCAGCAGGGTCGAGGCCATCATGATGGCGCCCTTGGAATGCGCGCGGATGCGATCCTCCTGCGCCTTGGCGCCGGGGTAGTTGACCAGGAGCGCGATGGCGGATCCGATCATGAAGGGGATGTAGACGGGCAGCTTGACGAAAGTGAGGACGGCGAGAACGGCGAGGGTGAGGGCGACGTTGAACCAGAACAGTTTCGGCCTGGCAATCTCATCCTTCCTGGCGGCGGCGGAGTCGGACTGGAAAGTGTCGGGATCGGCCTCGATGGTGGAGTTGAAGCCGGCGCCCCGGCGGATTTCGGCGCGGCCGACCACGTAGGCGACGAGAAAGGCGAGGACGACGCCCACCAGCTGCATCGGAATGATGCGGTGCCAGAGGACGGCGGCGTCGACGTTGATGACCGAGGCGGCGCGCATGGTCGGGCCGCCCCACGGCAGCAGATTCATGACGCCCATGGCGGCGGTGGCGATAAGCATGAGAGAGGTTTTCCGTATTCTGAGCCGGTTGAAGACGGGGAGCATGGCCGGGATGGTGATGAGGAAGGTGGAGGCGCCGGAGCCGTCCAGGTGGCCGATCATGGCGATGGCGCAGGTGAGGAGGCAGACGCCGATGACGCTGTCGCCGGCCTTTTTCGCCAACGCGTTGATGATGCGGTCGAACATGCCGACATCGCTCATCAGCCCGAAAAACGTGATCGAAAAGATGAACAGGGCGGCCAACTGCGCGGTGTCGAGGACGCCGTCCTTGATGTATTTGCCGAGATCGGTAACCGGGAAGCCGGCCGCGAGCGCGATGGCGCACGGCACGACGATAAAGGCGATCGACGGCACGGTGACGTTTTTAAGCAGCATGAAAATGATGATGCCCATGATGACGAAACCCAACAGTCCCAACATGATTTTGCTCCTTTTTGCAGATGATTGGAAAGTGTTCTAAAATTGACTATGCGGTACAATCCCGTAGCGGATGTTTTGCCCTCTGGCCCCCGGCTCAACTTCCCGTTTTTCGCCCGGGTCAACGCCCGCACACCCCAAAACTCGTCATTCCGGCGATACAAACATCCGCTACACCCCTAACGGGCGGTTAAGCCGGAATCCAGCGGGAAGAACAATAACGGCGTGGCAAAACCTTCGCGAATTCGATTCATTTCGACGCCGCCCCCGCCGCCGGGACGCCGTGTCCCGGACATGGAGCGAACGCCGTTTTTTCATGCGATTGGCGCGGTTGGGCGTGCGATTATTCGACGAACAATCCGTTGATTTTTTCCACCAGTTCCGAAATGGGCACCGGCTTGATTTGGTAGCTGTCTATGATGTCCTGTTTCAAATAGTCCAATATGTCCCGGTCGGCGAAGCCGGTGAGAATGATGATTTTCACGTTGGGGAAAATTTGCCTCGCCTTTTTGGCCAACTCGCCGCCGTTCATGCCCGGCATGGTGAAATCGGTGACCAGCAGGCGGCTTGGATTCTTCTCCATTTCCTTGAGCGCTTCGGCCGGGTCGGTGAAGGCGCGGGTGGCGAAACCGCTTTTCTCCAAGCCCCGCTTGAGAACGCGCAAGACCGCTTCGTCGTCCTCGACCAGCACGACGTCGATAACGTCGTCCGCCGCCCTAGGCGCCGGCACGGCGGCCAGCCGGCGGCTTTCCTCCGGACGGATGGCGGGGAAGCGGATGGTGAAGATCGTCCCGGCGTCCGGCGCGCTTTCCACCGCTATGGTCCCCTTGTGCAGGTCGACAATGTTCTGGACGACGGACAGGCCGAGGCCGGTGCCCTCCCCCACCCGCTTGGTGGTGAAGAACGGATCGAAAATCCTCGGCAGCGTCTCGGGCGGAATGCCCGCCCCGTCGTCGCGGAAGCGGAGCACGGCGAACCGGCCGGCCCCCTCGTCCGCCATTTCGCCATCAATCCACAGATGGCCTTTTCCGTCCGGCTTGGCTTGAAAAGCGTTGTTGCACAGGTTGAGAACGATCTGCGAAATCTGCGTCTTGTCGCCCATGATGTATTCGCCGCCGAAATCGATGCGGGTGACAATCTCGAAATCGGCCGGTTTTCCCGACACCGCCATTTTCAAAATGCCCGGCAGCACGTTGTCGAGCCTGACCGGCTTGAACTCGGGTTCGAGATTCTTGCGGCTCAGGGAGGTTATCTGCTGGATGATTTCCTTGGCCTTGACGGCCGATCCGTAGATTTCCTCGATATCCTCGCGCATGGGCGAATCGGGCGGCAGGCTTTCACGCAGCAGTCCGGAATAGCCCATGATCGGGGTCAGGAGATTGCGGAACTCGTGGGCGATGCCGCCGGTCAGCGTGCCGATCATCTGGAGGCGCTGGTGGTGGCGCATTTCCTCCTGCCTCCGGGCCATTTCGTCCAGGGAGCGGTTCAGCTCCTTCAGGTACTGGTTTTCGCGCTTTATTTTCCGCTGGCTTTCCCGCCGGTAGCGAAAGAGGAGCGCCATGACGCCGAGGGACGCCAGGACGGCGGCGGTGGCCTGTATGACCGAATTCACCTGTATCGGCATGAGCAGCTCCGCGTAGTCGGCGACCGCGCTGACGATGAGAAAATCGTTCTGCACCCGGACCGGCGTGTAGGCGGAAATCTTTTTCACCCGGCGCGGCGGGCTTTCCGCCCACCAGTACGAGTAATAAGTCTCGATGCCTTCCTTCCCCATCTCCTGGTTCGCGATCAGCCGCTCCAGATCGGCGTAGTCGAGATCAGGGTAGACGCGCTCGCGGCCCTCGATAACGTCGGCGCCGACCTGCCCCCTGACCGGATGGGTCAGGATAAGGCCCCGGGAATGCTTGAACATGACATAGCCGTTTTCGCCCAGCGCGGCGAAGGAGGCGGTGCGCTGGTACAGGCGTTCGACATCGAGCAGGTTGAGCAGGAAGTTTTCGTTGTCAAGGGTGGTGACGACGCCCAAAAACACGTTGCCGGCCTTATTCCGGTAAATGCGCAGCCTGCCGTCGCCCGGGCGGCCCGACTCTTCGCCGATGCTCTCGTAGGCGTCCGATTCGGCGGACCACAGGAGCGGGCGGCTGTCCCTATCCATCAGGCACACGTCGGTGACGGCCGGATGTTCGTCCGATGCCAGGCGCCGCAGATGCTCCATCAAGGGCGCGGTGGCGCCGCGCGCGCGGTACTCTTCGGCCGCTTTCCGGAACGATGGCGCGCTTTGGGTCAGGATAATGCCGGTGATGGTGCCCTGGATATAGTTCTCGACGCTCCTGGCCGTCGATTTGGCGATCAAGAGCATCTGGTTCCGCTCCTGCGCGAGAATCGACTGCTGGACGCGGACAAGAGAAACCGCCATCAACGCCACCCCGGCCGCGATCAGCACGAGAGCCATGACAGTGTAGAGCCGGTTGCGGGGTTGATTCGCCTCGTCCATGGAGCGTTTTCGGGAACCTCCCAGAGCGCCATTTTCTTGCTTGATCCATGTTCCACAAATGCAGTATACTCGACGATTATGAATTTGTCTAAAAATTTCTTAACAAACATTAAGATTTGTATTGTGATTTGTTATTGTCTTATTTTCAAATGAGTTGCACGATTATTTCCCGCGTCGTTCGCTGGAGGAAAAGTATGCCGGGCGAAAAAGTTTTGGTGGTGGACGATGATCCGGCCGTATGCAAGGTCATCACCCGGGTGGTGGCGAGCAAGGGATTGCAGCCGGTTTCGGCTTCGTCCGGCGAGGAGGCGCTTTCCCTCGTGGAAAGCGGAAATTTCGATCTGATGGTCCTGGACATCAAGATGGCGGGGATGGACGGGTTCGAAGTGGTGGAGCGGGTCCGGGGCATGGGAAAGGACATTCCCATAATTATTCTGAGCGGCAACAGCGAAAGCTACAATAAGCTTTTGGGCCTGGAAATCGGCGCCGACGATTATGTGACCAAGCCGTTCGATCCCGCCTTTCTTGCCGCCAAGATCCAGGCCCTGATCCGGCGCGATCAGAAAAACCGGGTTCCCGACGCGTTGAAGGCGGGCGATTTGACCTATGTTCCCGCCACCATGAAACTGCTCCGCAACGGCGAGGAAATTTCCCTTTCGACCAAGGAGCACGCGCTTATCCGCCTGTTCATGGAAAACAAGGGGAAGGAATTCACCAAGGAGGAGCTGTATGAAAAAGTGTGGGGCGGGGGCGAGTCGGACGACGGTTCGATCATGGTCTATATCAGCCGCCTGCGGGGGAAAATAGAGGCCGATCCGAAAAAGCCCCGGTACATATTGACGGTTTGGGGGTCGGGGTACAAGTTCAACGAGGCGTGAGCAAACGCACCATCCCAAGGGGCGGGCCGAGTTGCCGCCCCCCGGTGAAAGGGGGGAACCGTTGGGGCGCGGGGCGGCGGTTTGGGTGCTGCGCCAAGGTT
>JAVBRW010000243.1:0-8826 GCA_031547475.1 Planctomycetota bacterium | reverse complement strand
TGTGTTGTGTCCTCCTACAAACCACTGTTTCCGGCGCCGGGGGGGCCCGGGGCCCCCCCCCCCCTCGCCCTCGCCGCCGGGGGCCCCCACCATGGCCATCCCCCCCCCCCCCCCCCCCCCACCCCCCCCCCCCCCTACCGGTAATCCATGTGTTTGTCGCTAAACGAAAATCCGCATTTCAAGCAAGCGAATACAGCGTCCGCACCAGCCAAATCATGATCGGATGAAACACCCTGGGGAACAAATACCAGGCTAGGAGCAGCCCGGCGATGGCGTACGATTGCGCCGTGTAGCGCCAGCGCAGCCTGTCCTCCTCCCTTTTAATGAACAGGTACCAGATTTCCGACCCGTCCATCGGCGGCAGCGGGAGAAGATTGAACACCAGCAAAAGCAGGTTCAACTGAAAGACGATGTCCAGGAACATCGCCAGCGGCCAGGCCAGGCCGCCGGCATTGGCGCCCGGCGTCACCGGAAACAGGTTGGGGTAGTCCGCGCCGACGGGCGCGAAAAAACCGGTCCGCAAACCGATGAGCATCGCCACCCACGACACCGTCACCGGAATGATGTGGGACAGCGGCCCGGCAAGGGACATGAAAAACGAGCGGCGCGGATGGCGGGCGGCCCACATCGGGTTGAACGGCGCGCTGGCCCAGCCGATCATCCATTGTCCGTGGTTGAGAAAATAGGTGACAATCGGCACCACGACCATGCCGAAACGCTCGCGCTGGATGTGGGGCAAAGGGTTCAGCGTCGCCTGCCCGGACTGGTAGGCGGTGTAGTCGCCGCCGTGGGCGGCCGCGAAAGCGTGGCACGCCTCGTGCATCGTGGTCGAGAAAAGGAACACGACATACCACACCACCAGCCCGGTGATAAGTGAACTGTCCATCGGGGCAAACATCCTTTCCATGGGTCGAGTTTTCAAGGAAACCGGGCCAACCGCCGCCCGATTTCCTTGAAAATTGTCAGTTTTTTCGCCGCAATGAGTTGCTTGCCATGGGCAACTCTTGCCGGATTCGCCGCCATCCCCTATAATTGCCTTTTCCGGCCGGCGCCGCAGGGAGGCGCCGAAGCCGGGACATTGAATTGAATCCGGCCTTAGAGCCTGTTGTTAATTTCGTTTTGGATAGCAAGTGACCTTATGCAAATCTACGGCATCAACGACGACAGCCCGCTCGGCCACCGCAGGCCGGCCGTCACCATCGGCGTTTTCGACGGAGTCCACCGCGGACACCGGGCAATTATAGAAAAACTCGTCGCCACCGCCAGGGAAATGGGGGTGCCCGCCCTGGCCCTCACCTTCAGCGCCCACCCCCGGCAGGCGCTCGGCCGCTCGGCCCCGCCCGGCATCTGCAGCCTGGAAAAACGGCTGTGGCTCATGGCCCGGGCCGGGCTGGACGCCGCCTGGGTGCTGCCGTTCACCCAGGAGTTTTCGCAGATTTCCGGCCGCGCCTTCGCGGAAGAGTATTTTCTCCGCCGCCTTTCCGCCAGCGCGGTGGTGCTGGGCGTTTCCGCCAGCTTCGGCCACAACCGGGAAGGCACCCCCGCCGCCCTGGCCGATTGGGCCGCCGGCTGGCGCATGCCGGTGGTGGCGGTGCCGCCCCTCGTCGTCGACGGATCGGTCGTCAGCTCGACCGCCATCCGCCTGGCCGTCCAGTCGGGGGATCTCGAGCGGGCGGAACGCTTCCTCGGCCGCAAATTTTCCATCGAAGGCACGGTCGTCCACGGCCAGGGTCACGGCAGGAACCTCGGCTTTCCCACCCTCAATATCGACCCGCACCATGAACTCAGGCCGCCGACCGGCGTCTACCTGACCCGCGCCATCATCGACGGCGTCAGCCACGATTCGGTCACCAACATCGGCAGGCCGCCGACCGACGCGGAAATCGACGCCGGGCTCACCGACTTCCTGGTCGAGACCCACCTCCTCGATTTCGACGGCGATTTGTACGGCCGCACGGCCGAGATTGTTTTCTATCGAAAAACCCGCGACGTCATGCGCTTTTCCCGCGTCTCCGGCCTCATCCGCCGGGTGGACGACGATCTCCGATCGGCGCGCGAATGGTTTGTGTCCAACCCGGAGGCGTGACGTGGGCATTATCAAGGTGCTGCCGGAAACGGTGCAGAACAAGATAGCGGCGGGCGAAGTGATCGAGCGGCCCGCCTCGGTCGTCAAGGAACTGGCGGAAAACGCCCTCGACGCCGGCGCCACCCTCGTGGAGATCGAGCTGGAAGAGGGCGGGCACCGCCTCATCCGCGTGTCGGACAACGGATCCGGCATGGGCGAGGCGGATCTGGTCGCCTGCATGCAGCGCCACGCCACTTCGAAAATCAGCGATGTCGACGATATTTTCCGCATCGCCACCTTCGGCTTCCGCGGGGAAGCGCTCCCGAGCATCGGCTCGGTCAGCCGCATGTCGATTGTCACCGGGACCGACCCGTCGGAGACCGGCCACGAACTGCTTATCGAAGGCGGCCAGCTTGTCCGCCTGTCGCCGGCGCCGCCACGGAAAGGCACGCGGGTCGAGGTCAGGGACATTTTCTTCAACACGCCTGCCCGGCGCAAATTCCTCCGCCTGCCCGCGTCCGAAGGCACCCGCACGGCCGAAATCGTCACCCGCCTCGCGCTCGGGAATCCCGGCGCCGGCTTCCGTTTCCAGAACGGCGACCGCATCACCCTGGCCGTCCGCCCCGCCGCCAGCCAGTTGGCGCGCATTGGCGAGATTTTCGGAAAACAGCTTGCCGACCGCATGGTCGAGTTCAAGGCCGACATCGCCGACGGCTTGTCGGTCTGGGGCTGTTTCGCCCGCCCCCCGCACAACTGCAAAACGTCCAAGGACATTTACATCCTGGTCAACCGGCGCTGGATCCGCTACTACGGCCTGGCGAAAGCGGTCGGCGACGCGTTCGAAGGCATTTTGCCGCCGCGCTGCCATCCCTTCGCCATCGTCAACCTGGACGTCGATCCCGCCCGGGTCGATGTCAACGTCCACCCCGCCAAGGAGGAGGTCCGGTTCGAGCAGGAGCGGATTCTGGTGGGCGGGGTCAAAAACGCCATCCGGAACGCGCTGGCCGGCGTCGCCTCGATGCCGACCGCCGCCAGCGTGTCCGCCGCCGCCCCGGCCGCGACAAGCGTTTCCGAACCGTTCCGGCCGCCGGAGCCGGCCAAACCGTCCGCGCAGGGAAGGCTGGATCTGCCCGCCTCGTTCGCCCGCCCGGCGGGGAAGGATTTTTCCCCCATCGATCTGGCCGCCGCCCGCGACTATATCCGCGGGAACGACAAGCGGCCGTCCGCTCCTTTCCGGCCGGAAAACCCGGCACCCGAGCGCATTCCTTCCGCGCCGCCCCGGCCCGAAGCGGCGGCCGAACGCCCGCAGCGCGGCGGCGAACTGCCGGTCGGACAGATCGGCCATCACCGCGTCGTCGGCCAGGTGGCGGGCAAATACATCCTTATCGACAGCCCGGACGGGTTGCTGATGGTCGATCCGCACGCCCTCCACGAGCGCTGGAACTACGACCGGCTTATGGATGAACGGAAAAAGGGCGCGTCCGGCAAGCGCCTTCTCCTCCCCCTGGAAATCGATCTGTCGCCCGCCGAGGCCGAGGCGGCGGTGGAGGCGGTGCCGTCGCTGGCCGAGTACGGGTTCGAATTCGCCATGCCCGAACCCAACCACATGACGGTGATGTCGGCCCCGTCGTTCGTGCCGCCGGCCAGGCTGGAAAATCTTGTCCGCCAGGTGCTGGCCGACGTGTCCGAGGCCGGCCCGACCCTCGAGGCGCTGCGCGAACGGCTTCTTGCCTCGCTGGCCTGCCGCTCGTCCGTCCTGCTCGGCCGCACCCTTCCCGAAGGGGAAATGCTGTCGCTTCTGGACCGTTTTTTCCACCAGGGCCAGCTCCCCACCTGCCCCCATGGCCGACCGACCGCCATCCGGATCGACTGGAGCGAGGTGGACAGGCGATTCGGCCGGTGAGGCGGTTGATTTTTTTATTGGATGCTTGAAAAACATAAAGGAGGATGTCATGGGAATCGAAGCGATGGAAATTGATGCAGTCGAAGAGCTCAGGGGAAAACCGGAGATTGATATTATCGCGGCGTATAACAGGGCACAAGGAAAAGGAGACAGGGATTTGGCGCATCGTATCGCCGTTCTCCTGCCTCTTCACCCGTGTATCGCCGACCGGATGAAAAAGGAATACGGCATAACCAAGCTCAAGGCGATGGGATACGATCTATCCGAAGCGATCGAACGATTCGGTGAGGAATGGCTCAATGACTGACGACAATCTCGCCCATGGGTTATTTGAAGAGCTGAACAACATGTTTCGGGTAAGAAAAACCAGGAACGAATGTTTCGAACAGCGGGAATATGAAAAAGCAATTCGTTTGGTCAATCAGATTATCCGCGCCATCGCCCAATCCGGCGATTTTGACCTCTGCCTCAAAGCCATCGACATGGCCCAGGATTTCGATCTCGAATTCCTCGCCTCCACCCAATCCGACCGCGACAAAGTCATGGCCAGCCGCGAAAATCTGGTACAAGGAAGGAACCACCACGATTTGCTGACACAACATCCCGACAGCTACCGCGAACACGCAAAAGGGTATATCAAGCGCGACCGGGTCGGCCGGCTGCCCAACGACGGCATGCAGAAAGCGCTGAAAAGCCATCTCGGGCATTTGCAGGCCAGAGGATCGCTCATGCTGGCGCCGGAGGAGCGGGAGTTCCTCGACGCGCAGATTTTTTTGACCGAAGCCATGATAAAGCATTATAGCGGCGTCCAGGAGCAGGCGCTGCTTTTTTAATTCGAATGCAATTCGGGAACGTCGCGCCCTCCATAGATGCCATCAGGCAAGGGGGTTGCGGCAATCGTTATCCATTTTTACAAGGGTTTTCCCTGTAGCGGCTTGCTTTGGACCGGATTTTGTCAATAATTGTGAATCGTATACCACGGTTGTCAATTTTTACCGTAAGGAATGTAAATGAAGCAGAAACTTCTTATCGTGGCGCTTGCCGCCGTTTTCGCCCTGACTGTCGGCCGTGATGTCCGGGCCGCCGATGTTCATTCCATCCTCTCCCAACAGGCAGTGAACCCGGACGAACCGGCCTGGGAAACGGCCGAGGCGCTCGCCCGCCTCGGACGGGTGGCGGATCCCGAAATCGCCGCCGCCGCCGCCGATCCGGCGCGCACTCCGGTCGAACGGCTGGCCGCCTCCGCCGCCCTGTTGCGGCTCGGGGATCAGCGCTCCGGCGTCCTCGGCCTGGAAGCGGTCGCCATGGATCCGGCCGCGCCCATGGATCGCCGCCTGGAAGCGGCGCAAATCCTCGGCAAATGGGGCGGCGAATACGCCACCGCCCGCGTCGGCATCATGATGGACGCGCCCGCCTGCCCCGAGCGCCTGCGGGTCGAACTCGCCGCCAGCCTGTGGAAGCTGTCGTCCCGGCCGCAGGCCTACGATGTGCTGGAAGACATCCGCCTGCACGGCGCCAGCCCCCTGGCCCGCGCCGAAGCCACCCTCGCCCTCGGCCAGACCGATCGCTTCGTCTACGTCAAGGACGAGATCAAGCGCTTGTCCGAAATGCCCGGCCTGGTCGGCGATCGCGCCGCCAGCCTGCTCCTGATCAACTCCCGCCTCGACGACGAGGTGCGCCGCGACGACTTCACCATCAAGCTGGTCTCGGAGGTGGTGCAGAAGATCCGCGATTTCTACGCCTCGGACGACGACGACAAGGATCAGGTCAAGCGCCTCCAGCCGCAAAACCTCGGGGAATCGAGCGCGCAAGCCCTCCTCTACTCCCTCGATCAGTTCAACGATTACCTGAACGAAGAGGACTACTCCGATTTCGAAGCGCAGCTCAAGGCCAACTACGGCGGCATCGGCGCCTGGGTCGGCATGCGGGACAGCCGCTTCACCGTCCTCACACCCATGTACGACAAGCCCGCCTACCGCGCCGGCCTGAAGCCGATGGACGTCATCGACCGCATCGACGACACCGACATCAAGGACATGAAGCAGAACGACATCATCAAGCTGCTGAAGGGCGAGCCCAACACGACGGTCAAGGTCAGGGTCTACCGCCGCGGCTGGAACGAACCCCGCGAAGTGGCGGTGCGCCGCGAAATAATCCAGATCGAATCGGTCGTCTCCCAGCTTCTCCCCGGCAACATCGGCTATGTCAAAATCAATTCCTTCAACGACGGCGATCCCTACAAGCGCATCAAGGGCACCGCCGGCCTGGTCAAGGACGCGCTGACCAGCTTCAACCGCCAGGGCTGCAAGGGCGTCATCCTCGATCTGTCCAACAACCCGGGCGGCGTCATGGTGTCCGGCGTCGACGTGGCCAAGCTGTTCATCGGCGATTCCAAGATGATCGTCTCCAGCCGGGGCAAGAAAACGTCCCGCCGCATCACCGAATACAAGGCCGGCATCGGCCGTCCATTCTACGGCAAGCCGGTGGTGGTGGTGGTCAATCCCGGCACCGCCTCGGCCGCCGAGATCCTGGCCGGCGCCATGCGCGATCACAAGCGCGCCCCGCTGGTCGGCCGCAAGACCTACGGCAAGGGGTCGGTGCAGTCGCTCATCGGCGTCCGCACCACCCACGACCGCTCCCGCATCAAGCTGACCGTCGCCAAGTACTACCTCCCCAACGGCGACTGCATTCACGAAAAAGGCATCGAGCCCGATTACAAGGTGCCGGAAAACGAGCTGTCGGTGGCCGAGGCCGAAGCGCGCTGGAAAATCCGCGATCAGCACGACGTCACCTTCTGGCTGGAGGACAGCGGCCGGTTCGCCCGTCACGAGCAGGAATACCGCCGGCTTCTCGAATTCGACAACATGGATCCCTCCGCCTACCCGGAGATCGAGTCGCTCCATCGGCTCCTGGTCGAGAAATACCCGAAGGAGCGCATCGACATGGAACTGGTCCGGAAAGAACTCAGGAACGGCATAGCCGCCTATCTCCGCGATTTCCAGGGCGAAGATCGCTATGTCGATCTCGAGGAAAACCCCTATCTCCAGGAAGCCATGGTTGTCCTCGGCGACGCCATCGGCGGCCTCCCGAATACGCCGTTGTTCTCCACCATCCGGGAGCAGTGCGATCAGAACCGCCTTAAACTTGCCGAAGAAGAAGGCAACCTTGCTAAAGGGAAATAAATCCGCATTGACAGTCTTGTATGAAATGCATAATCAACGACACGATTTATGCATCATGTGAAATATTTGCGAATGCTTGCATTATATAGAGTTGTGGTCAATCGCAGGGGAACTGTAATGGATATGACAACCTTGCCGAGTTACCGGGAAGTCGTGGAGCTTCTCGACACCTTCACCAACCTCGAGCGCAGCGTTTCCATTGCCGGTTCGCTGTCCGGCGGTTCGGAGCGCATGGCCAAGCTGATGAAAAGGCTGGGCTCTCCCCACGTCGCCATTCCGGCCGTCCATGTCGCCGGCACCAAGGGGAAAGGTTCGGTCACCCACATGATCGCCGCCGCCATGAACGCGGCCGGGTTGAAAACGGGCCTGTACACATCGCCCCACGTGGACAATCTCCGCGATCGCATCATGATCGGCGGCCGTCCCATCGGCGAGCAGCGCTTTGCCGAAGTGTGCATGTCCGTCATCCGCGAAGCGGAGGAAATGCGCAAAAACGGCACGGCGCCGTCGTATTTCGAAGTGCTGACCGCCGTCGCCCTGGTCGCCTTCGCCGAAGCCAAGGTCGACGCGATGGTGTTGGAGACCGGGCTGGGCGGCCGGCTCGACGCCACCAACCTGCCGGATCTGTCCCTGGTGGCGGTCGGCCTCGCCTCCATCAGCCGCGATCACGAGGAAATCCTCGGCAACACCCTGGAACTCATCGCGGCGGAAAAGGCCGCCATCATCCGGAAAAGCACGCCGGTCGTCACCATGCCGCAGGAGGAAGGGGTCATGAACCTCATTCTCAAGCGCGCGACCGAAATGCAGGCGCCGATTTTCGTCGTCGGCAAGGACGTGACCTATTCGTTCCGCAAGCACACCACCGTGGACAAGCCGCTTCTCGGCCAGCGCCTCGATTTGGAAACCTGGCGGAACGTCTACCCGGACATCCCCCTCGCCATGCTGGGCGCCCACCAGGCCGGCAATGCCGCGCTGGCCCTGGGCCTTACCGATTTGTTCCTCGAATACATGGACAGGGAACCCCTTGATTCGCTGGTGCTGAAGCGCGCCTGGCGCAGCCTTGTCCTGCCCGCGAGGATGGAACTGGTTTCCAACAAGCCCTGGCACATCGTCGACGGCGCCCACAATCCGGCGTCCGCCTGGGTTGCGGCCGAGACGGTGACCGACACCTTTTCCACCGCCAACCGCACGCTGGTGTTCGGCGTGGCCGGGGACAAGGACTGGCGCACCATGCTCCGCGTCCTGGCGCCGTTGTTCAGGACGATTGTCCTGTCGCCGTACGAATCGCCGCGCTCGGTCGATCCGGCCGAACTGGCCGCCTTTGTCCAGAAAACCTGGCCCGGCATCAAGACCGCCGCCGCCATCGACGCCGCCCACGCGCTGGAGCTGGCCGAAAGCTTTACCCCGGAAAACGGCCTTATCCTCACCACCGGCAGCTTGTACCTGGCCGGGGAGATGCGGGCGTTGACGAAACGGGAGACGGTTGGAAAAGTGTGACGGCGAGCCATTTGCCGACGTTGTGCATAGTTATACCAGAGTCCTTATGGTCTTCGGTTTTCGAGTCGCGACAAGCGCATCGATTATTGGTAGGGGCGGGCCGGGTGGGCGCCCGCGGGTGGCGACACGAAGACGAGCGACGCCGCCCCATAGCCAATGAGAGGCGGGGGGGGCCCACG
>JAVBRW010000084.1:0-3495 GCA_031547475.1 Planctomycetota bacterium | reverse complement strand
CGGCTTTGTCGGGCTGATCGTTCCCCACCTTGTCCGCCTGCTGACCGGGCCCGATCACCGCTCTCTCCTGCCGCTGTCGGCGCTCGGGGGCGCGCTCCTGCTGCTGTGCGCGGACAGCGCGGTGCGCGTTCTGCTGCCGGGAGAAATCCCGGTCGGCGTGCTCACCGCGCTGTTGGCAGGACCGGCGTTCCTCGTCATTTTCCGGCGGAAAATGGGGAGGCGCGACTATGCGTGACAGCCTTCCTCCCGGCGGTCCCTGGATACGCGTCCGCGATCTGGGCTTTTCCCACGGTTCGCGGGCGGTGCTCGAAAATGTGCGGATCGATCTGTTTCCCGGCCGCCATTACATAATCGCCGGCCCCAACGGCGCCGGCAAAAGCACGCTCCTCGATCTCCTCGCCCGCCTGAAACGGCCCGCCGCCGGCCACGTCGACATCGCCGGCCGGCCGGTCGAACAATACGATCCCGAACACCTGGCCAAATTGCTCGCCCTCGCGCCGCAGGACGCGGAAATGGGCTTTTCCTTCAGCATCCGAGAAGTGGTCGCCATGGGCAGGCGTCCGTATCTCGATCGCTGGGGCAGGCTCGGGGCGGAGGATTGGCGCGCCGTCGACCAGGCCATAGCCGACGTCAACCTGTGCTGCATCGCCCACCAGGCCGTCACCACCCTCTCGGGCGGCGAACGGCGGCGCTGCGTCGTGGCGCGGACGCTGGCGCAGGCCACGCCCATCGTTCTCCTGGACGAGCCGACCGCCGGCCTCGACATCGCCCAGGCGCTGGCGGTCATGGCGGTCGCCAAGCGTTTGGCGGAGCGGGGGTCCCTGGTGATCACGGTCAGCCACGATCTCAATCTCGCCGCCTGTTTCGGCCACGAATTCGTTTTTCTCAAAAACGGCCGCATCGCCGCCGCCGGGCCGGTCGGGGAAACCTTCACCGACCGCGTCCTGTCGTCGGTGTACGACACCGGCGCCCGCGTCCGCCACGACGATTTCGCCGGCGGGCCGGCGGTATCGTTCCGCGAATCGTAATGATTGCTTGACAACCGACAACAACGCATGTATAGAGTGAACTTGCAAAGGAATTTCGAGGGCGCTTGAAAAAGCCTAACAGGGAAGGCGGTGCAAATCCGCCGCGGAGCCGCCGCTGTAACCGGGGAGCGATTTTCCAGGGCGCTATGAAAAAGCGCCGGCCACTGTCCGAAGTACGGATGGGAAGGCGGAAAACACCGCGACGATCCGGAAGCCAGAAGACCTGCCTTCGAGCCGTTCGCCCGCCGCGCGCATTTCCGGCGGCCGGACAACAACTTGACACAGGCGTTTCGGCGCCGAAAGACGCAATGAAAACGGTATTGCGGCTTCATCCATTATGGGATGAAGCCGCTTTTTTTATTCCCGGACGTGTGAAAGGAAAAGGATTATGATGCACAAACCGTTGGCAATCGTCGGCGCGATTCTATTGGGCGCCCAGGCGTTGTTTTCCCAAATCGCCTCGGCCTACGAACGCCCGCCGCAAAGGCCGGCCATCGTCCTGGCCGCGTTCGGCACCAGCGAGCCGGAAGCGGTGAAATCCATTCTGAACATTGTCGAACGCGTCAAGGCCGCCTTCCCCGGCTACGACGTCCACCTCGCCTTCACCTCCAACATCATCAGGAACAAGTGGCACAAGCGCGCCGGCGACGCCGAATTCAAAAAGGAAAACCCGGACATTCCGGAAGAAATCTATGCCATCAAAAACACGCTCTCGACCCTGGCCGACATCCAGGAGCGGGGCGCCCGACTGGTCCTGGTCCAGTCGCTCCACGTCACCGACGGCGAGGAGTACGCGGATTTGGCCAATCTGGTCAAGGCGCTGGCCGAGTACAGGACGATGAAACCGGTCCTCCATCCCTTCCCGTGGATCGGCATCGGCGAGCCGGCGCTGGGCGTCGGCGACGGCGCCCAGCGCTATCTCGAGCGCGCCGCCGCCGCGCTGGCGCCGCTGGCCGAACAGGCGCGCGCCGCCGGCTCCTCCCTCGTCCTCATGGCGCACGGCAACGAACATTTGAACCAGGCAGTGTTCGCCAGGCTCGAAGCGTTGCTCCGCTACCGCTACGGCCCGAACATCCACATCGGCGCGGTGGAAGCGCCGCCGTCGGCCGGGGATATTGTCGAGCGCATCAAAAACATGCCGAACGCGCCGAAAAGCATCGTGCTGGCGCCGCTGATGGTGGTGGCCGGCGATCACGCCCGGAACGACATGGCAGGCGACGATGACGACAGTTGGCTGAATGTTTTCAAGGCGGCAGGCTTCGCGGTCGAGCCGCATCTCGAAGGCCTTGGCTGCAACCCGTCGTGGGCCGACATCTATGTCGAGCACCTCAAAGCGTTGGAGCCGACCGTGCTGGCGAAACAGGCGAAGGACGAAGCGGCCAAATGATCGCGTTGAAAAAGCCCCTCTTTTCCCTCGCGCTGGCATTGCTCCTCGCCAGCGTTCCCGCTTCCCCGCTCCGCGCCGCCGCGCCGCCCGGGGAAGCGGGTTCCGGCCCGCGCCCGCGCATCATCAGCCTCTACGCCGCCCACACCGAAGTGCTGCTGCGTCTCGGCGCGCGGGACAACCTGATCGGCGTGTCGCAACAGGAAAGCTATGACGGGCCGGAAACCGAGGGCTGGACCCCGGACACATTCACGTTCCGGGACGATGTGGAAAAATTCCTCGCGGCCGAACCGGACATCATCCTGGTCCGTCCCCAGCATGTCGCGGGCGGCCGCCACCTCGCCGACGCGCTGGAGCGGGCCGGCATCCGGGTTCTTCCCCTGCAGGTGACCCGCGCGTCCGACCTGTACGCATACTGGCGCGAACTGGGCGCCTTGGCGGGGCGCGAGGCGGAGGCGGAAAAAATGATCGCCGATTTTGCGGCCGAGGTGGCCGGTTACGAAAAAGCCGCCGCCGCCCGCCGGGACAAGCCGGGCGTGTTTGTCGAAGCGATCCACAAGGAGGTGAAAACTTTCACGCCCGATTCGCTTCCCGTGTGGCTGGTCGAATTGGCCGGCGGCCGGAACATCGCCGCCGACGCCGCGCCCGCCTCCCCCGGCGTCGTCATCGCCGACTACGGGCCGGAACGGTTGCTGGCCAAATCGGCCGAGGTGGATATTTTCCTATCCCAGGACGGCGCCATGAACCGGACGCCCCTGCCCCAACTGATGGAAAGAAACATTTACCGCCCCTTGCCCGCGTTCAGGAACGGCCGCGTCCACAAGATTCCCGAAGCGCTTATCGCCCGCCCCACGCCCAGTCTGCTTTTGGGGTTGCGGATGCTGTCGGAGTGGATGAATTCAATGCATAATGAACAATGAATAATTATTGAATCCGGTATCGTAAATGTTATACCAAGCCGCGCAAGATTCTCGGTTTTCCGAACCAGTAACCTTTGCGCGCGACTTGGGATTGGGATTGACGTTTGCCGAAAACCAAAGTGGATGTGGTATAGGGCTATGCACTTAGAGCGGTCCAATAAAA
>JAVBRW010000119.1:0-3750 GCA_031547475.1 Planctomycetota bacterium | reverse complement strand
GCGCGTCCTTTGGCGCCCCGAGTCTTCCTGGTTTGGGCTGATGGCGGCTATGCCGGAAAACTGATTGCCTGGACGAAAGAAAATACCTCCTGGACACTCGAAATTGTAAAACGCAACGAACTACACGGGTTCAAGGTGCTTCCCAAGCGATGGATTGTCGAAAGAACATTCGCTTGGTTTATGCGCTGGCGCTGTCTCAATCGCTGTCACGCTCGCAAAATCGATACTGCTGAAAACGAATCACAGATCGTAATGACAAAATACATGCTGCGAAGGCTGGCAAAGGCTGCTTGAATTTAGCAACAGGCTCTAAGGGCCTGGGAGTGCATCCGAAGAGCGTGGACCGTTTCAAGGACAAGGTCCGCCAGATTACTCGTCGGAATCGTGGTCGGGGGCTTTCGCAGGTGGTGAAGGAGCTTATCGCCTTCAGGGATTGCAATCAAGGGTTGCGGATGGTCGGGAAGTGTGCGGGCTTGCGCGGCTATTCGTCGACTTCTTCGCCTCGGCGCATATAGACTTTTCCGTCCCTGTATTTTTCGCCCCTGCTTATGCTGAAGGTCTTTTTGCCCAGCACGCCCACCGCGTACATAAACGCCAGATAGCCGAAAAAGACGGCGGCGAGGCAAATCATCATGGCGTTTTCCGAAATGCTTCCCGCCGCGAAACCCAGTACGGTGGGCATGATGAAATACGACGCCGGCACGTTGACGATATTCGCGGGGCCCAGTTCCGCGACGCTGGTGGTTTCGTTTTCCGGATCGACGATTCGGATGAGGGATATCCCGGTGGCGTTGGTGCCGGTGGCGGTGCCCCATTCGCCGAGCGTGCGTTCGAAATCGTTGACGCCGCCGAAGCGCGCTCCGAAGAAGCGGATGGTGTACCAGGTCGCCAGCGAGCAGACCGCGCACAGCACCAGAATCGGGATGACCCACTTGATGACGATTTGCAGGTTGATGGCCATGAAGGAGCCGCACACCATCAGGTCGGTGCACAGGCCGGTTATGCGGTTCTGCGTCCCCCGGTCGAAATACCGGGTGACGCCGAATTTGCCGAGCAGGTAGCGAAGCGCGTAGGCGGCCAGCATGCCGTTGAAAAACAGAAGCTGGGAGAACAGATTTCCGAAATAGCCGGGGATGACGGTCCAGGCTTTTCCCACCGCCAGCCCCAGCACCCAGCTGGCGCCGACCAGGGCAACGTGGAAGGTCAGGGTATCGATGGCGCCGGAGTAGGTGGTGAGCTTGCCGTAGGATTCCTGGCGTTCCGGCGGCGTGAAGCCTTTGGCGACATCGTCGGTGAGCCGGATTTTCGAGCAGGCGATGCCGTTTTTGATGCCGCGCCTGGCGAAGGGAACGCCGCCGATGTAGGCGACCAGGAAGCCGACCGATGCGAAGGCGAGTCCGACCTGGATGGCGTCGTTCCAGCCGGAAGCCTCCATTTGCCCGCCGTAGATGATGGCCTGGCCGGGCCCCTGCGCGAAGGTGAAGGACAGGATGGTGCCGTACACGGGATTCATGCCGAAGTGGCCGCCGATGAGTTTCAGAATGCCGTAGCCCAAAAGCGCCTGGAACGCATAGGCCAGCGCCCAGTAGGACCCCATGCCGAAAATGCCCGACAGCATGCCGCCCCGGACGCGGCCGCGCAAATCTTTCAGCCCGCCGATTTTCTGCGCGGGCTGGCCGTCGTCCCTTGGGGCGGCGATGGTGAGTCCCATGTTGATGAACAGGAAGGTATAGAGCTGGCCGGCGATCAGGTTGAATTCGGCGTGCGTAGTTCCCGGCAGGCCGAACGCGTTCATGAAGGCGAAACCGATGCAGCCGGCGATGACGCAGGCCGGAATCATGGCGTTTCCAACAAACGAAATCTTTGCGCGCAACGCCATTGCCACGAGGAGCATTACGCCAATCCACGCCACCGCCGTCATCAGACTCATAATCGTATCTTTTCTCCGCGCCGTACGCCATTCATGTCTGCATGATACTCTCTCCCCGTGGTGGTGTCCACTGATACTGGTCCCGCCAAATTTTTTCCGATATTGCGGTTCAGCGCTGGAAGGAGCGGTAGGCTTTTTCGCGGTGGTTTGCGAAAAGGCCGCGAGCGACTGGATGCAATGAACTGTTATATCGGAAAAAATTCAGCGGGAACAGTATGGCTGTTTCCCCATGGTGAAACCGAAGCGCCCCCGACCGAATCGGGGCGCCTTTTTCTGCTTTCACTCCGGCAGTTCCAGCGGGTATTTCCCGTATTTTTTGGTGAATTCGAGATAGAGATCGACATTCTCGACGGGAATGCCCTGGTGCAGCGAATGATCGGTGGACATGACATAGCCGCCGCCCGGCGCGCCGATGCGGAGCTTTTTGACGACCTCGCGCTCAATGGCGGTGCGGTTGTTTTTGACGCTCAGGACGTTCGTGCTGTCGACATTGCCCATGATGGTGATGCGGTCGCCGTAATCGCGCTTGATCTGCGCGAGATCCATTTCGGCCGACACCTGGAGGTTGGTGAGGGCGTCGATGCCGGTGTCGACGATGTCCGGAAGAATCGGGTTCAGATTGCCGCACGAGTGGAGGATGACTTTGGCGCCGGCCGCCTTTATGGCCTGCACCTGCTTTTTCAGGTCGGGCAGAAAAATGTCGCGCATGGTTTCCGGCGACACCAGGGTGTTGGTGTTGAAGCCCATGTCGTTGGCGATGTAGACGGCCTCGGCGCCGAGTTCGACGGTGCGCAAAGCGATTTTCGTCCAGAAATCGGTGAACCAGGCGGACATTTCGCGGAGCAGCGCCTCGTCGTCGTACACCATCAGCGCCATGTTCTCGAACCCCATGCTGATGAACATGACGGTGAAGGCGCCCCGCACCACCGCGACCGGACAAACGTCGTCCGCCTTGCCGCGCACCGCTTCGGCAATGCCGTTCCGGAGCGTGACGTAGCGCCAGTCGGCCAGGGGGTCGGGGCGCGGCCCCTTTTCCCACGCTTTCCGGTCGGGGAAGGCGGAACCGGACGCCATGGCCAGCGGCCACGACGCTTCCGACACCGTATGCGGCACGCCGAACTCGTCGGTGAAATGGATCTTGTCCGTCCAGTTCTGGTACGGGCCGATATGGCTGGTGAAACCGCCGATTTCTATGTGGCAGCCGTCCAGGCCGAGGGCGCGCGCCAGCCTGGCCGACTTGGCGCCTTCGTACCAATAGTTTTCCTCGCCTATCTTGATCGGGAAAAGATGCGGATTGGCGATGGCTTCGAAAATCGGCACTCGATCGCCTTCCTCGTGGGTGAAGGAGAACAGGAAGCGTTCGCGCGGAGTCATTTCAGTTTTGGGCATGGTTGTTCCTTTGGCGGTATGGGTCAGGCGCCGAGCAGCAGCTCGGGCAGGAAGAGAACAAGTCTCGGGAAATAGGTGACGAGCCCAAGCGCGATCAGCAGGGCGGTAAGGAACGGCACCGCTTCGCGGACCAGCTTGGACGGGCTTATTTTCAGAATCGAGCAGCAGACAAAGATGAGCGTGCCGAACGGGGGCGTCACGCCGCCCATGGTCAGGTTCATGACCATGACCAGCCCGGCGTATCGTACACCGCCTTGCACGCGTCGGTGAAGGCGTCGAGATCCGCCTCGTTCACCTCCACGCCTTGTTCGTCCAGCTTCTTCTGCCACTCGCTTTCGTCGCGTTCCACCGCCTTGCAGCACTTGATGCTCCATTCGTCCACCGTGTCCAGGAGAATCTTCTGCTGATCGGCCGGAATGCCGTCGAACAGC
>JAVBRW010000166.1:0-5894 GCA_031547475.1 Planctomycetota bacterium | reverse complement strand
TCATGACGCCGCCGTTCTCGCCGTCGCCTATTTGGCAGACGTACTGCGGAATCGATTTGCCGGCGACTTCGGCGCGGCCCTTCGATTTCGCTTCGTAGAACGGCTGCATCTGCGCCACCAATTTGGTGTCGGAGCCCTGCGTCTTGATGAGGGCGAGGATGGAAATCTCCTCCCCCTTCGAGTTGCGGCAGACCAGGCGGTTGGGGATATACGGGTTCGGCGAGCCGTGGCCGTTCTCCGGATTTTCCACCGAAGGCTCCTGGAGAATGACCCAGTGGAAGCCGCAGTCCTTGAGCGTTTTGACGAATTCGTAGGCGACGTGGGGGTGGTTGGGAAGCGCCATTTCCGCCTGGCTGAAACCTTTCACGCGCGCCAGCGCGTCGAAGCCGAACAGGGCGGCGAAATGGTGCTGCCACGCCTTGACCTGCAGGCGGTAGTCCTGCACCGGCGTCGACGGCGCCACCGCGTGGCCCCAGGTGCAGCCGAGCCATTCGGCATATTTGGCGTAGCGGCTGTCGGTGGTTATCATCCGCAGGCTGTCGATGACGTCATGCAGGCCCATTTTCGGCAAGCCGTAGAACAGGCAGCCGGAGTAGTCGAGCATGACCCGGGGCTCCTTCCCGTGGTGGGCGAGTTCGGGGACGAAGTCGGCGATGCGCTTGTAGCACTGGTGGAAGACCGGGGCGTTGTGGTTGTCGCCGATGCCCGGGTGCTCCATCATGTACTGGAGGTTCGAGATGATGGCGGCGGCCTTGAGATCGTCGCCGCCGGCCGGGATGAGCGGCTGCTGCATGTGGAGGGCGATGCCCCAGGCCGAATTGGCCGCGTTGAAGTTGATGTTGCCGTCCTTCAGGTAAAACGGGCCCTGGCGGCGGGCGGCGGTTTCGACCTCGGTTTCCCGGCCGCAGAAGTTGGGCCAGCCGTCGATCAGTTCGGGCATGTCGGGCATGAGGGTCCTTTCAGGAATTCACCATTCACAATTAAACTACAAAACCGCCGCCCGGATGAGCGACGGTTTCGATAGGAACAATGATACCGGTCCAATTGTGAATTGTAAATTGTGAATTGTGAATTGCTACTGCGTCTTCGCGTCCGCCGCTTTCCGCAGCACGCACTGGTTCAATATGCTGTCGAGTTGCGAAATGTCTATCGGCTTCGAAATGAAGCCGTTGAAGCCGTTGGCGAGGAACATTTCCCTGCTCCCCGACACCGCGTTGGCGGTCAGCGCGATGATGGGCACGGAGCGGGCGTATTCGGTGCCGATGTCGTTCCGGATATAGCGGGTCGCCTCTATGCCGTCCACCTCCGGCATCATGTGGTCCATGAACACGGCATCGTATTTGACCGCTTCCGAACGGATCATCGCGATCGCCTCGCGGCCGGAGCAGGCGGTGTGGACGGTCAGGCCGTACGGTTTCAACAGTCCCTTCGCCACCACCAGGTTGGTGGCCACGTCGTCCACCACCAACACTTTTCCGTCCGGCATGGGTGTCCGGGCCAGCGCCTTGAGCCTGACGCTCCGCTTGTCGGTGAAACGGAGCGACCGCAGCCTTTCCGACGAGTCGTGGCCGATGGGGGCGGGATCGGTTATGCCCTGCCGCACCCGGATGGCGAACACGCTGCCCTTGCCGTACTGGCTTTGGACGGAAATGGTTCCGCCCATCAGCGCCACCAGCTTTTTGGTGATGGTGAGGCCGAGGCCGGTGCCTTCGACCTTGCGATGGATGCGGGTGTCGAATTTGCGGTATTCGGAGAACAGGTTTTTGATGTCCTCCTCCTTTATGCCGGCGCCGGTGTCGGAAACTGTGAAAATGATCCAGGCGTCGTCGTCCTTTTTCTCCCAGTCGACGCGGAAGGTGACCCGCCCCTCCTCGGTGTATTTGAACGCGTTGGACAACAGGTTGTTCAATATCTGCTTGAGCCGCAGCTCGTCGCCGTACAGTTTGGACGGAATGCTCTCGTCCAGTTCCAGGGTGAAGCTGATGCGTTTCGAGCCGATGCGGAGTATGTTGAACTGGATGACTTCGTTGATCAGGTTGGGCGTTTCGTAGGCGACGGGAACGAACTCCAACGCGCCGGCCTCGATTTTGGAAATATCCAGCACATCGTTGACAATGTCGAGGAGCAGCATGCCGCCGGTGTGGATTTTCTCTATGCTGGGGCGAATGCTGTCGGGAAGGACATCCTGGAGCTGGATCTCCGACAACCCGATGATGGCGTTCAGCGGCGTGCGCATTTCGTGGCTGATGGTGGCGAGGAATTCGCTTTTCGCCTTGTTCGCCGTCTCGGCGTCGCGCCGGGCCTTTTCCAGCGCGCTCCGGCGCTTGTCGAGCTGGACGATCATGTCGTTGAAAGCGGTGGCGAAGTCGCCCATGAATTCGACGCGCTGGTGGTAATCGCCTTCCGCCACGCGTTGGGTCTGCCAGGTCAGGTGTTGAAGCGATGCGTGGAGCGATTTCAGCGGAGCCGCCAGCGGGTTGTTGCGGCAATGCAGTTCCTCGGCGAGCTCGCCCTTGGCGAGGCTGGCGGCCAATTCGCCGGTTTCCCGCACGTTTTCGGTATAGCGGACCAAATCCCGTCCGAATTCGCGCAACCATTCGGGAAGCGAGTCGACGTCAAGCTTCGCCCTGCCGTTCGCATGGAGAGCGTCGCGCAAATAATCGCGCAACTTGTCCGCCTCTGCGGTCAAATCGTTTTGCTCCATCGCTCCCCGCTTATCGTACACGCTAAGGCATTCTTTTTGCATGGACTCTGCTTCTCCCAAGAGCCGGTATTGCAAAGCGCGTAAAAATTTCGATCCCGCAATCCCGCTGCCTCCACAAGCGCTTTGAAATTGAGGTTTACGGCGACCGCTAGTCAAAGTGGTTCCGGAATAGCGAAGGCCTGCCGCGAAAAACGCAAAAGCTTCGGGTGCCATCAATCGTCTATGTATACCCCGAATTATAATTATGTTTCAAAAATATGCAATATGCCTCTCCATTACATCGGGGGAAGATTTTAAACGAATACAGTGTATGTCAACATCCGAATTATTTTTACTTTTTTGGGGCCGATTGTTGCGGGTGTGCGTAACGTCATTTACGGGTGTATGTTAAAAAGTTGATGATCCACACGGTTCAGCGGGAGGGGGGGCGATTGCCGTGGATGTGCGGTTTGTATTATGTCTTTACAAAAAATGTACTTTTTTTCTCTAATGTCTGCATGGGGTCATACGCGCCGCTTTGTCGGAACAATCATTTTTGTGTACGCACTGTTGTCAAGGCGGTATGGCGGATCGCACTGGAATGTCGATTGTTGCGATGGCATCCCTTCTTGTGGGCGCGGCCCGGTTGGGATGGGTCGTTCGAAATTACGTCGCGGTCCGTTCCTTCGATTTGGCTTCGAGAAACATGCGCATCGCCTCCTCGGGCGTCGCGGCGGTTTGCCCGCCGAAAACGTGGGGATGGCGCCGCACCAGCTTTTCCGTCACGCCCCGGACAACGTCGCTCCAGGTGAACAGTTCACGCTCCTCGGCGATAACGGTTGCCAGCATGATGTTGAGGAACACGTCGCCCAGTTCCTCGCACTGGTGCGCCGCATCGTCGGACGCCAGCGCTTCGGCCGCCTCTTCCGCCTCGCCCAGAAGGGGTTTCCCCATGCTTTCGAGCGTTCGCGACTTGTCCCACGGACAGCCCAGCTCGGGATGGCGCAAATGCCGGATCAGTTCGTGAAACGGGCGCACATCATAGCCGTTGGCGCCGGGCCGGTACGCTTCGGGAATTTCCGGCATTCAACTATCCTCCAAAACACCGCGCTCAAAATCGAGCAGCCACCTTTTTCTCTCCACCCCCGCGATATAGCCGCCGACGCGGCCGTCCGAATTGATCACGCGGTGGCAGGGGATGACCACCTGTATCGGGTTTTGCGCGTTCGCCTGCGCCACGGCGCGGAAGGCGGCCGGCTTGCCGATGCGCTGCGCCAGATCGGCGTAGGAAACGGTCGAGCCGAACGGCACCCGCCGCAATTCGTCCCATACGCTCAACTGGAACGATGTCCCGTGCAAAAGAATCGGCGTGGCGAACTCGCGCAGCGCGCCGGTGAAATAGGACTGCATTTCCCCGGCCATTGCCTGAAGGACGCCGTTGTCCCCCATGACCAGCCGGGCGCCGAGCTGCTGCTGGATCAAATCGGCCTTCCGTTCCATTATCGACAATTCCAGGAACGACAGCAGCCTGATGAACTTGTCGTCCGCCACCGCCAGCATGGTGCCGACCGGCGTCGCCACCCACGAGGCGGTCAGGGTGGTTTCATAGCCGGAACCGGATTTGCTTTCCAGCATTTTTTCGAAACTGCGCCTCACTTCGGCCTCAACCTCCGGATTGGTTCTTCCCTTGTCGGCCATGATATTCTCCTTCCGCGCGCCCGGGGGACGCGCCCGGAACATCCTCATGCAATATCCTATGCGCTTTTCTCCCGCGTTCCTCTGGAAGTTGACGATTGTTTTTTCCCCGCGCATGCGTACAGTCTGAAACAATCATGAATGTACCATGTGAAAGGGAAAGGGCGGGCATGAACAAGCTGGAAAATTTCGTGGCGGTGGATTTCGACGCTGCAACGGGCGAACTGATCCTTCTCGACCAGACGCTGCTGCCGGGTGAGGTGAAATTCCTGCGGCTCGCGCGGCGGGAGGATGTTTGGGAAGCGATTCGCGTTCTCCGGGTGCGGGGCGCGCCGGCCATCGGCATAGCGGCCGGCTTCGGCGCGTATCTCGCCGCCGCCGAATCGCGGGCGGCGGATTTCGACGCCTTCGCGGCCGATTTCACCAAGGCGAAGGAATACTTGGCAAGCGCCCGGCCGACTGCCGTCAATCTGTTCTGGGCTCTCGATCGCATGGAAAGACGCATGCGGGCAAGCCGGGAAAAGCCGGTGGCGGCCATCAAGAAGGATCTGCTCGACGAAGCGAACGCCATCAAGCGGGAAGACACGGCCATGTGCCACGCCATCGGCGAAAACGGCCTGTCCCTGCTGAAGCCCGGCATGGGCCTGCTGACCCATTGCAACGCCGGACAGTTGGCGGCCAGCCGCTACGGCACCGCGCTCGCCCCCATCTATGTCGGCCACGAAAAAGGCTACGATTTCCGCGTGTTCGCGGACGAGACGCGGCCGCTTCTCCAGGGCGCCCGGCTCACCGCGTTCGAGCTGATGGCGGCCGGCGTCGACGTGACGCTGATCTGCGACAACATGGCGGCGACCGTCATGAAACAGGGGAAAATCCAGGCCGTGCTGGTCGGCTGCGACCGGGTGGCGGCAAACGGCGACGCGGCCAACAAAATCGGCACCAGCGGCGTCGCCATCATGGCGAAGCATTACGGCATACCGTTCTACGTTCTCGGCCCCACCTCGACCATCGACATGCGATGCCCGAACGGCGACGCCATCGTCATCGAGGAGCGGAAACCGGAGGAGGTGACAAGCCTGTGGTACGAAAAGCCCATGGCGCCGTCCGGGGTGAAGGTGTTCAACCCCGCCTTCGACGTGACGCCGCACGAGTTGATCGCCGGCATCGTCACCGAGCACGGCGTCGCCCGGGCGCCGTACGGCGACGCGTTCGCGAAGACTTTCGGCGGGAAGTGAAATTGGGCAAAGCTGGATGCGGCATTTGCGACATTGGTACAACAAGTAAAAACAATCCAACATTCGTCATCCTGGCGGGGAAGCATATGCCGCGCCCCGAACGTATTATTGATTCCGAGATCGTAAATGTGAGTCCGGGTTGCGGGTGTAGCGATTGGCTACACCGAATTAGCCCGGCACAAGATCCCGTTTTGTGCCCGGGTCGGCGTTTTTGACGCCGGGATGACGTTTAAGGTTTTCGCGGCGCATTCGATGCGGAGACGCGTCTCCGCATCGAATGC
>JAVBRW010000373.1:0-4680 GCA_031547475.1 Planctomycetota bacterium | reverse complement strand
GGAAAAGGTGCGCCTTTACGACGAAGCAATACTGCGTAGCGGCAGCGATGCCGACGAGTTGGCGGCAATTCGGGGCAAGGCAAAGGCAGTCGAGACAAAAGAGGAAAAGCTCGCCCTGTATCGTCAGGCGTTCGCCAAGTTTGGCGGTAAGGATAAACTTGCGGTAGACGACAGATACAGTTCCACATGGGACAGGGGATATGCACCGGTCATTGAGTTGGTAGAGGATTGGGAACGCATAATCGACAATGATGCGGACAAGCTGGATATCTATAATCGCATTCTGGAAGCGAGCAAGAGGCGTATAGATTATTCGCGGTACGAACTTAGAAGCGTGATGCAGAAAATATTCGCGCTGACGGGCGATCGGACAAAGTTGCTTGAATACTACGATCAAAGAATTGCGCTCGCCAAAACCGATGAGGACGCCGCGTACGAATATCTCGAAAAAGCGGAACTACCCGGTTCACCCGAGGCTATCAATGCCATTCTCGATACCATGCTGGCACGATACCGGGATAGCAAGGATTATCGAGTGCAATCTGCGGTGACCCGGGCGCTGGAAATAAAGGCGGGGCTCACCAATGATGTGCCGGCATTGGCGGCTATTTATGGCGAATTGGCCCGGAAAGCGGCGGAGAAGGAACGATGGAATTCGCAATTTGATTTCTGCAGGGCGCTTATGAAGCAGGCGGCCGTCACCATCGACAGGAATGCAGCCAGTGCCTTGTATGACGAGGTGATTGAAGAAGCACAAAAAGCGCAGTTGTGGAGCGAATATGTCCAAGCTGTGGGGAAACGGACCGACTTGACCAACGATACGGCGGAAAAGTTGCGACTGTACAATGCAGTGCTGGACAATGCCAAGGGCAAGGATTTTCCCGGCAGGGAAAGGCTGGGGAACATCTTTCACCTTTATCCGCTGCATTCCTTGCCCGGTTACATGTTGAAAATCGCTGCACTGACGACGGACAAGGTGGAGAAAGCACGACTGTACGATCAAATCATTAACGCTTCCGAAACGAAAAATAGCATGGCCGTGATTGAGGCAATATACGCCAAAGGGGATCTCGCCGACGATCCGGCCGACAAACTTGTATTATACGATCAACTCATCGAATTCATAACCAAAAGCATGAAGAAGGATGTCGCGCTCTTCACACGGGAAATGCCGAAGGCATTATGCAAAAAGGCGGAATTGACCGGCGACCTATTGCCGGTGATCGCCTATTATGACGCCCAGATCGCCAAAGCGACGAAGGCATCCGACAAGGCATGCTTCAATTTGCTGAAAGTCCGGGATACCGGCGACAAAGATGAACTGACCGCCGCATGCGATCGCATAATTGACACGTGCTCCCATGGCGACGATCTCTCGTGCGAACCCGATGTACTTTCCCTCGCTTATTCGACCAAAGCGGAGGTGGAAGACGATCCCGCGACCGCGATCGGGATATATGACGAAATGATTCGGGTTTTCGGCGCCGAGGGAAAAGTCTCTTTTCCGCAAGCGGTCGTACATGCCCTTGACGCCAAAGTGAAGTTGGTCGTATCGCTGGAGGAGAAGATGGCGTTGTACGACGAGATACTCGACACGTGCCGCCAATACGATTCCTTCGAAAATCAGAATCGGCGGGAATTCGCCTCCGATTCTTTCGAAAAAGCAATAGACGGAATACGGAGCCAGGCCATAGCCGGCAAGGTGGCGGTATTGCGCGCCCGGCAGGAGGAGTAGATCCCTCGGCCCCGCATTTTTACTTCCCGCTGCTCGCCCTGACCCTGTCGATAATCAGCGACAGATGTTTCTCCATCATGAACGCCGCCTCGTCCGGTTTTCCCGCCTCGATGCAGTCCACAATGCTTCTGTGGTAGAAATAGGAGTCGATGTCCTTCCCCTGCTTATGGAGCATGGTGCTGAGTTCGACGGTGAGGACGTTGTAGACGATTTCCAGCATGCTGATGAACATGGCGTTTTTGCTCGCCCGGGCGAATATCAGGTGCATGTCCTTGTCCGCCTGCTGGAACTCCTGCATGTTTTCGAGATTGTTTTTCATGCGCTTCAGGCATGCGTGCAGTTTCTTGATATCGTCTTCCGAGCAGCGCTGCGCCGCCAGCCGGACGGCGTAGACTTCGATGCCTTTGCGGAATTCCAGAATGTCCACCAGATGGTGCTGCTGGAAAATGAGGCTGGGAGCAAGGGTGGTAAGGGAAACGTTCGGCCCGGCCTGGCGCACATAGCTGCCGTGGCCTCGTTTCGTTTCGATGAGCCCGAGAGCGGCCAGCCGGTTCAGGACCGATCGAATGGTGTTGCGGCTGACGCCGTATTTTTCCTTGAAAATGTGTTCCGTCGGCAGACGTTCCCCGGACGCGTAGGAACCGTTCGCTATCTCTTCCACGATGTCCGCGAATATCCGTTCGGAACCGTTTTTTTCCCTGGATTCTGAAACGGCCATTACTCCTCCCTTGTCACAGCTTTGCCAATGTACTTTAAAACGCGTCGGCACCTTGGTCAAGCCCGCTTCGCCCACCCTTTTGATGTTGAACAACACGCTGTTATCCTATCTTGAAATATACCATATGGAAATGAGGATGCGGGTAGTAAAAATATAATTATTCCAACAAAACCGCTTGACAACACGGATTTTATAAGATATTAGTGAAAATAATGATGTTGAACATCTGACGGTTATTGTTTTTCGTTGTCCAACAAATCAGCTTCCCTACATAACCCCAGTATCTTTGCGGATTTGCTCTCGATAAACACGCGGCCGAACGGAGGATCGCATTTCGCGCCCCCTGTTTTTTCCGCCTGAGCCAACGTCTTGCGCTGCCATACGAATCGTAAATTTCCGACCATTGTCTAGTGCGTCGTGTCGCCGGATCCATTTCTTGCCAGGGCTGTACACCAGGAGATTTCGAATGACCGCAATTCCAAAAACCATGCAGGCTTGCGTCATGGACGCGGTGGGCCACACCAAGATTGTCGAGCTGCCCGTCCCTGTGCCGAGCGATGACGAAGTGTTGTGCAAAGTCCATGCCATCGCCATTTGCGGTTCCGACCCCGAGGTTATTTACGGTCATTTCAAATGGCTCAACTGGCCGCCTTTCCTGCCCTTTGTTCTGGGCCACGAATGGTCCGGAGAAGTGGTGGCGGTCGGCAAAAACGCGGTCGGCTTCAAGGTGGGCGATCGCGTGGCGGGCGAGGCGCATTGCGGCTGCGGCATCTGCAACAACTGCAAGCGCGGCCATTACACCATCTGCCTGAATTATGGCAAAAAAGAGGTCGGCCACCGCCATTACGGCTTCTACGACCAGGGCGCCAACGCCGGCTACAACGCCTACAAGACGAAAACCCTCACCAAAATCCCCGACACCCTTCCCTATTACGGCGCCGCCCTGTGCGACACCGCCGGCGTCGCCATGCATTGCGTCGAACGCGCCGGCATCACCCCCGGCGGAACGGTGGTCATCTATGGCCCCGGGCCCATCGGTCTCTGTGCGTTGGGAGAGATAAAGAGTCTGGGTCCGGATCGGGTCGTCATGGTCGGGCGCGGCCCCCGCCTCCAGGTTGCCAAGGAACTGGGCGCCGACATTTGCATCGATTTCGAGAAGGAGGATCCGGTCGCGAAAGTGCTGGAACTGACCGGCGGGATCGGCGCGGACGAGATTTTCGAATGTTCCGGCGCGGTCGCCGCTCCCGGGCAGTGCATCAATTGCGTCAGAAAGGGCGGCACCATCGGCATGGCCGGCTTTTTCAAGGACGGCCAGAAGGTCGATATGCCGGTCGGCAAAATCATCAACAACGAGCTGACGGTCGTCGGATCCAAGGCCAACCCCAACGTGTCGGCCAAGGTTATCCGCATGCTCGACAAGAAGGTGGTCCGCTGGGACAAGATCGTCACCCACCGCCTGCCTCTCGCCCAATACGAGAAGGCGCTGGACATCTTCGTGAACCGCAAGGAAAACGTGGTCAAGGTTGTCGTCGAGCCGTGGGCATGATGGACTTTGTCATCGGATCCAGAAAGGAGGGATGTCGCAATGAGGAAATCCGGATTTTTGTGTCTTACGCTTTTTGCCGCGCTTTGCCTGTATGCCGGCGCGGCCGGCGCCGCCACCATCGAGAAGGGCGAGACCGGGATAACCGTCGGCTGCACCATCGCCGATTATTCGAACAACTACTATTCCTACGTGCGGGCCGGCGTCGAATACAACGCCAAAGGCAGGGTCAAGCTGCTGATGACCGATTCGCGCAACAGCCAGACCATCCAGAACGAAGTGGTCGACACCCTGATCACCAAGGGCGCCAACGTGCTTGCCGTCTGCGTGGTGGACACCCAGTCGGCGCCGGTGATTATCGACAAGGCGCGCGCCTTCGATCTGCCCCTGATCATTTTCGGCAGCTTCCCCGGCGTTGAAATCATGAAAAGCTACGACAAGGTCTGGTACTGCGGCATCGACGGCACCGATCTCGGCGCTCTCCAGGGCGACATGGTCGTCAAGTACTGGAAGGAGAACATGGCCAAGTTCGACCGGAACGGCGACGGCGTACTGCAGTACGTCATGATAATGGGGACGCCCGGCCATTCCGAAACCGCGCTGCGGACCAATGCGGTCGAACGCGTGCTGGCCGAATCCGGCATCAAGTCGGAGCAGTTGGCCAAGCAGGAAGCCGGCTGGGTC
>JAVBRW010000370.1:0-13123 GCA_031547475.1 Planctomycetota bacterium | reverse complement strand
GTATATGTTTTTCAAATCCGGTTGTCATTCTCCAAAACTCAAAAGTTACACTACGTTACATTGACACCCGACATGGAATGGCCTACCGCCCGAAATGATCAAAAACCTCCCTGGCGGGCATATCCTTAGGCAAACCCCGCTTGCACCACCGAAGACCAAACAGGAACCCCGGAAACTTTAAAGGAAATCAAACGGCGGTTTGTTTGATTTCCTTTAAAAGCCCGCAGATAGCCAAAGGCAAGGGGGCGGCCCCAAAGGCCGCCCCCACCCGTAATCGATGCGTTTGGAACCGAAGTGCAAAGCAACGTCGGCATATTGTTTCAGTACCGCCCGAATTCCGAATCGTCCAGCAGGATGTTCTGGTTCGGCTGCACGACGCGATCGCCTTCGGCGTTCTGGCGGACGGTGAATTCGCCGCGGGCGGAGGGAGGGGGGTCGAACTTCATGTCGAACGGATCGCGGGACGCGGCACCGCCCTGGCGGGATCCAAGGAACTTTTTGTAATCGTCCTCGTAGCCGTCCGATTCGAGAAGGTTGTGGAGGGCGGGATCGGGCTGTTCCGCCTCGGAGGCGAGATCCCAATCGTTCCCGCCCCTCGCGTCCTGGCCCCGGAACGGGGATTGCGCATTGTAGCCCGCCGCTCCCTTGTTGCCGAATTGCCTGACCCGGCCGTAGGGATCGGAAGCGTCGGAAAGGTTGATGGACAGACCGGGCCGTTCGAGCATGGGATAGTCGGACTCGCCCTGGCCGGCGGCGGGAACGTATTCGCCGGACAACTCCTCCAGCTTGCGTTTCAGCCCTTCCACCTGCCTGGCCAGCGTCTCGACCGCCGTGGCCGACTGCTCGGCCGCCGCCATGGTGCTGTGGGTGACGTTGTTCATCTGCCCGAGCTCCTGGTTCAGGTGCAGAATGCCGCTGGCCTGCTCGGCGGCGGTGGCGGAGGAGGAGGCGGACGAATCGGCCATGCGGATGGCGTCCTGCACGATGTTCTTGAGCATGTCGCCGAGTTTCGAAATATAGGCGCTGGCGTTGCCGATGCGTTCGGTCACGTCCTCCATCATGCTGGCCGTGTCCTTGGCCGCCTTGGCGCTGCGGCCGGCGAGGTTCCGCACCTCGTCCGCGACCACCGCGAAGCCCTTGCCCTGGCGCCCGGCCCGGGCGGCCTCGACCGCCGCGTTCAGGGCCAGGAGGTTGGTCTGGAAGGCGATGTCGTCGATAAGCTTGACAATCCTGGCCACCCGGATGCCCGCCTCCTGCACATCGTTCATGACCGACAGGGCGTTCGTGATCTCGTTCCCCGATCGTTCGGCCGCCTCCCGCGCCTGGGCGGCGAGCTGGGTGCCTTTGGCGGCGGTGTCGGATCCGCCCTGGATCTTTTTGCTGAATTCGTTCAGCGAGGCGGTGATGGTGGCGAGGGAGGAGGCCTGCTCGGTGACGCCCTGGGAAAGTGCGACGGACGAGCCGGAGATTTTCTGGGTGTTGGCGTTGAGGACGGCCATGGTCTGGCTGATTTCGCGGACCGCCTCCTTCAGCCGCGTCTGGGCGGTGACGTCGCGGAAAACGATGATGCGGCGGCGGCCGGCCGGAAGCCGGTCGCCGTCGGAAAGCGGGTTGTCCGACACCTGGAAATGGCGGTTTCCGTAGGTGACGACGGCGGCGGGGGAGAACTTGTCCGGCCGGCTCTCGCCGGCGGCGGCGAGGGCCTTGACGATGGCGGGATCGACAGGCTTGCCGGTTTGCGTTTCCCGCGACACGCCGAGAATTTTCTCGGCGGTGCGGTTGATGGAGAGGAAGCGGTTATCGCCGTTTATCATGAACATGGGAAAGCGGACGGCGTCGCCGATCGCTTGAATCGAATCGCCGGCCCCGCGCAGGTGAAGGATGACGGCGACGGCGATCAACGAGCCAATCACACCGACCACGAAAAATATGAGCGCCACCCAGAGCTGGTGGGCGGTTATCGCCGCCTCGCTCGGCACCGGCGCCGAATGGGCGAGGAGCGGCAGGCCGAAGAAGTAGACGAGAACGGCCAGCAGCAACTGGGTCAGGCAGACGATGGCCACCATTTTCCACTTGTTCAACGCATTCATTGTGAAACTCCGTTACGCGCGGGGTAATCGTTCAATCAATGAGGGGATTCACACGCTTCAGTCAGCGCGCCGCCTCCAGCGCCTCAATCTCGTCCTCATGCAGCAGTTTTTCGGCGTTGAGGATAATTTTCACCTCGTCGCCGACCCGGCCAAGCCCCTGGATGAAGCGGTGCGCCGTCCCCTTCTGGACCGACGGGGCGGGCGCGATCATCTCGGCGGGAATATCCAAGACCTCGTTCACCGTGTCGACGATGACGCCGACCGGAATTTCGTTCATGTGGGTGATGATGATGCAGGTGCGCTCGTCGTACTCCTTGGCCGGCAGGCCGAAGCGGAGCCGCAAATCGAGGGTGGGGATGACCTGCCCCCTGAGGTTGATCACGCCCTTGACGAAGTCGGGAAGGTCCGGGACGTCGGTGATTTTCTGAATGCTGATGATTTCCTTCACGTGCCTGATTTCCAGCCCGTAGTCCTCCTCGTCCAGGTGGAAGGTCAGGTACTTGTCCTTCTGGGTATCGTCGTCTTCCTCGTCGTCGCCCCAGAAATCGTCAATCATGGATTGGCGCATGCGATTCTTCCTCCGGAAATATCAAATACCTTCACGCCGAGCTTTTCTGCCGCGCCAGCCTGACAATGGCCCCAATGTCCAGAATCAGTCCCACCTCGCCGTCGCCCAGAATGGTGCAGCCGGAAACGCCCCGCGACCGTTTCAGCCAACCGCTCAGCCCCTTGATGACCGTCTCCTGTTGTCCCAGAAGCTCGTCGGCGAACAGCGCGACCACATCGCCGTCCTCGCCCTCGACAATCATGAGAATGCCGTCCATCATGCTCCGGGTGCTTTTCACCCGGGTGAACGTCTCGTCCAGCTTGACGATGGGGATGAGTTCGTTCCTGATCTTCACGAGCTGCTGGCCGTCCGGCGTGTGCATGATCTGGGACAGATCCGGCTTCAGCGATTCGCGGATGGACAGGAGCGGGATGATGTAGCGGGTGTCGCCGGCGCTGATCAGCATGCCCTCGATGATGGCGAGGGTGAGGGGAATGCGGAGCACCACCGCCGTGCCTTCGCCCGCGCGGGTGCGGATGTCGATTTTGCCCGACAGCTTTTCGATGTTCTTCTTCACCACGTCCATGCCGAAGCCGCGGCCGGAAATGTCCGTCACCTTGGTGGCGGTGGAAAAACCGGGCTCGAAAATGAAATGGTAAATCTGGCTGTCCGTCAGATCGCTTCCGTCGCCCTGAATCAGGCCGCGCGAAATCGCCCGCTGGAGAATGGCTTCCCGGTTGAGGCCGCGCCCGTCGTCCGTTATGACAATCCACACCTCGCCGCCCTCGTGGTGGCCCTCGATGGTGAGGCGGCCGATCTCCGGCTTCCCAAGCTTGATCCGATCCTCCGGCGGCTCGATGCCGTGATCGATGGCGTTCCGGATGATGTGGACGAGCGGATCGGAGATGCGCTCGATAACGGTGCGATCGACTTCCGTTTCCTCGCCGAGGAGAATGAGGTCGACCATCTTCCCCGCCTTGCCGGACAGATCGTAGACCAGCCTGGTCATGCGGCGGAAGGTGGGCGCCAGGGGAATCATACGGACCGACGTCGCCATGTCCTGCAGTGAACTCGCCACGCGCCGGAGCTGGTGGACCGCGCGCTCCAGCGATTCGTTCTCGGCGTCGCGGACGACGGGATGGCGGGTGACCATCGCTTCGGCGATGACCAGTTCGCCCACCAGATCGAGCATGGCGTCGAGCTTCCGGAGATCGACGCGGATGTCGTTCCTGACCGCGACCTGCTCGGCCGAGCGGCGCTTTTGGCCGGTGTCGGACTGTTTCCGCGTATCCTTGGGCCGCGGCGCTTCGGTCGTCTTGGCGCCTTTCGATTCCTCTTCCGGAAGGCCGAGATCGATTTTGCCCGGAAGCTCGACAGTGGGGGGCGGCGGAGGCGCGCCGGTTATGAGTATCTTGTCCATTTTCGGCGTCGTGCGCAGATCGACCTGCTGGGACACGCTGCCGCGCAGGACCAGACGGGTGGTATCGGTGCTTTTCCGCTTGACCGTCCCGCCGGCCTGCGGTTGCGGCGCTTGCGGACGCGCCCGCACCGTGGTGGAGTTGTCCGTCGACTTGCGCTGCTCTTCCGCGTTCCTTTCGCCCAAACCCGCCGCCGGCCGCGCGCCCAAAGCCAGAGACGTGGAAAGCACTTCGGTCGATTTCGGCCGGTCGATCGGGCCGATTCGGGTGGTGTCGGGGGACGGAACGGGCGCCGCCTTCACAGCCGGAGGCGGAGGCGGCGCGGAAGACGGCGCAGGCGGCGCGGGAGGCGGCGGAGGCGGCGCGGGCGGGAGAGCCGGAGACGCCGCGCCGGCGAGCCGGCCGGTGTTGCCTTTGGAGCGGCGCGTCGAACTCGAACGCTGTGTCGTGCTGAACTCGTCCATCATGGCGATATAGGCGTCCGCTTCGGGAATGGCTCCCGATCCGCCGCACGAATAATCCAGCACGCCCTGCCGCAGAACGTCGATCATCTGCAAAAGCGCGTCGAACGTTTGCGAATCGAGCCCGAGGGCGCGGCCGATGGTGCTTTCGACCTCCGATTCCATCCGGTGCGACAAGCGCTCGAGATCGGTCAAGTTCATGAATCCGCTGTTGCCCTTGAACGAATGGAGGCAACGGAGCGCTTCCTGAATGGCGTCGCCGGACGCTTCCGGATGCTGTTCCGCCTGCAACAGCGCCTGCTCGATCTGTTCCAGCAATTCGTTCGCCTCGCTGACGTAGCGGCCGGCGAACTCTGTGGTCGTCATCTTGTCTTCGCGTACCCGGCGGCTGGTATGGATGATTCTGGCCGTGTCCGAGGACATGCGGCGGGCGCGGGTGAGAGATTCCGAACGCCCTTCCCCGACCAAGCTTGCCGCTTTTCCCCTGCCGCTGGGGGACTTGGCCGCGGCCTTGTCCGGCGCGGGGGTCTGGTCGCCGGCGGGAGGCGCGGGAACCGGTTCGGCCGCCGGAGGCGCGGGAGGGGGCGCTGAAGGAGGCGGCTCGACGGCCAAGGGAGGCTCGGGCGCCGCTCCGAACGCCGCTTCGGGCAAAAGGGATAGGGAGGAGGTGAATCTGCCCAAATCCTGCTGATTCACGATCTGCGTGGCGTTCAGATCGTTGACATCGCTTTCGTCACCCCCCTTGGCGTCGGCCGACACGTTGAGGGCGGAAAATCCCTTGGTGCTCTGCCTGCCCTTCAGTTTCTTGGTCGCATCCGCCAATTCGCCAATCAACTGGTCGATGCCGAGCTCCTCGTTGTCCTGCTCCTCGTCGCCGCTCGCCGCGAAAATGGCGCGGAGCAAATCCACCGTGCTGCACAGAAGCGCGATAATCTCCTGGGGAATGACCTTGTCCGGCGATTTGCGGAATTGTTCCAGAAGCGTTTCCGCCTCGTGGGTCAGGCGGGCGATGTTGTGGAGCCCGACGAAACCGGCGCTGCCCTTGATTGAATGAAAATGGCGGAACACCCGGTTGACGATTTCCGTGCGCTCGTCGACATCCTGCAAGCGCGAATACTGCACGAGCGAAGGCTCGACATCGTCCAAAAGATCCGAGGCTTCGGCAATAAAGCTTTGCAGCAATTCTTCAGAGATCATACGCCTCGTCCTGTATTGGTGAAAACAAGCCCCGGACCTGCCGGCGCGCCCGCCGCCTTCCCGCGCCGCAAGTGCCGGCGATCGGACATATTGGGGATACCCTTGAGCCGCCGCCAACCGCCCTTCTTCAATAGGCAGATGTTAATCTTTATCCCGGCCACTGTCAAGGACATGGTCCCCCGGGAATCTCTCCGGAAGAGTGGAGGGCCTTGGCGAAGGGATCTCCGTCCCCGCCGCGCCGCCCCGATGCGGAATCGTCGATTATTTTCCAAAGCGATGAACATTTCGCAATTATCGGTCGATAAAAATTCCAAGGGTTTTTATCAGGACATACACCAAAGCGCGTTGAGTTTCGGTTTTCATTCTCATGACCCCTGCACGCGCTTTGGGCTTGGAGTCTACGTTTCCCAAAACCAAAATGGCTTTGGTATGGCTCGGAGAAAAAAATGAGGACTGCCGAAAACATCATAAAAGAATATCTCGATCGCGGCTACGGACTGGAAAGTCTGCGCGTGCTGGCGGAAAGCCGCTCCGAGCCGCTCTGCTCGGAAATGCTTGCCCTGCTTCGCGATATGGAAGCGGAAAACGCGGCCGAGGTCGCTTGCGAGCCGGAAGTGCCGGCGGCGGAGGCTGTGATATTCTTTGTGGCCGACGACGACGAGGCGGTTGCCGGGGAACATGCCGTCGACTTCAATGTCATGTCCGGCCCCGATTCGCCGCCGGCGAGCCTCGAGGAATCGGTCGCCGACATTTTTATCGGCGAAACCGACGGTTCCGACATCATGGCTCTGACCGCCGGCGACGTTCCCGAGGAAACGGACGATTCCGCGCCCGAATCGGCCGTGTGGAGCCGACGCTGGCAGGCGGAAGAACTTCAACCCGCCGCCGAATCGGCCGCGCTGCCGAACGAAGCGTCGGATTGCGCCGGCGAGACGGCGGCGCCGTACGGCGCGCCCGAAACGCCGGCCGCCGAGCAGTACGAATTCGCCCCCAGAACCATGCCGGCGCTCCTGGACTCTCTCGCCGCCCAGACCGAAATCAGCAGCGATTATCTGCCCGGTTCGGTGATTATCAACCCGGAAACGGACGAGGACGCCAATACATTGGAAGCGGTGGCGGAAACACCCGCCCCGGCGGAAATAATCGAGGAAACAATGGAAGCACAACAGGAATCGGAAGCGGTACGGGAACCGGTCGAGGAAGCGGCACGGGAAACAGTCCGGGAACCCGAACAGTCAGCCGCCCCGGAACCGGAACCCGCCGTCAGCGAAGAACCCGCCGCCGCCGATGCCCCGGCCGCTCTGCCCGAAGCCGCGCCCGAGCCTGCCGCGCAGGCCGAAACGCCGGTCGAGGCAACGCTGCCCGCCCCGCTCCCGCCCCCGCCCGTGGCGGAAATGGAGAAGAAGGAATCCCGCCGTGAACGCCGCCGCCGCGATCGGGCGGAGAAAAAGAAGATGAAGAAGAAGGCGCGCGCCGATTCCGCCCTTACCGCCCACAACCTTCCCGAGATTGTCCTCACCCGCTCGGAAGGCACCGATATCCTGATGCCGGAAACGGCGGATTTGGCCGGCCAGACGCCACAGGCCGCCCTGCCCGCTCCGGAACCGGAAGCGGCAAGTGAAACGCCCGCGCCCGCCGCCGAAGAGACTGCGGCCGCGGCGGCGCCGGAAATGGACGATTCGACCTGCCCCGTTCTCGACGAACCGGCCGCCGCCGGAGCGCAAGCGCCCGAGCTGGACGATTCGGCCGCTCTCGCCGACAGCGCCAGGGCGGCACACGGGGAAAAAGAGGAAACAACCGCCCTTTCCGAACCCGAAGCCGGACACGAGGCCCAACCCGAGGCCGACGATCATGCCATGATTATCGCCACCGGCGGTCTCGATCTGCGGTCCGAAGCCTATCGGCTTCTGGCCGTCGACGGCGGCATTCCGGCCGGCGATCTGCATGATTACGAACCGGGAACGGATGCGGCGGACCAGGGCAAAGTCATCCTGTTCCGTTCCAACTATCCCGCCTTCGACTTTGTCGAGGATGAGGAAACCGTGGAAATGGAGGAAACGCCCCGTCTCCGCATGCTGTCCCTGTCCCGGACAAGCGCCGAAGGCGCGGAAGAACCGGCCGATGCGGCGGAACCGGCGGAGATCGGCGAAACCGCCGATTCGCCCGATGCCGGCGACACCGCCTCCGAACCGGTCGCGCAGGCGGCCGACATTCCCGCCGGCCTGTCGCCCATGGCGCGCCTCGGCCTTTTGCGCGCGGTCAGCGGCCTTCCGGAAGCGGACGGCCTGGACGCGGAACCCGCCGGCGAGGCCGATCACGTCATCATGGCGCAGGATCCGGAAGAGGAACGGCAGGATCTGCTCGCCGCCGCCATCGAGGCCCGCGAGGAAATGGAACGCGATTACCAGACGCGCCTGGACGAATTCGCCGGCCGCCTTCTGGATCTCCAGGCGACCGTCGCGGCCAAGGAAGCGGCGGCCCGGGAAAAGGGCGCGGAAATCCAACGCAAGGACAACGAGATCGAGGATCTCCGCAAAAGCGTCACCATCGGCGACAACCGCCGGGGCGAACTGTCCCGCCAGCTCGACGAAACGCGCGCCGAGAACAAGCGCCAGCAGGGCAAGCTGGAGGAGTTCAAGGAAATGCTCGGCGAACACGAGCGCCTGTACAAGGAGTTCGAGGATCTGCGCCAGGCATACAACGAAGTGGTCACCGACGTTATGCCGGCGCTTCAGAACGAGCGCGACGATCTCGCCCTGACCGTCGAGCGCCAATGCGAATCGGAGGATACAATGCGCAGTTCACTCGGTTCCGCCCGCCGCCGCCTCGCCGTCGGCTACGGCCTCGCCACCGCCGCCTGCGCCATGCTGGTGGCGCTCCCGGTGTTCAATTGGCTCCGCTCCGGCGGCGAAGTCCGCGATCTCGCCGTCGCCCACCAGCAGATCGGCGAACTGCGCGAGCTGCTGGACAAGTCGCAGCGCCTCAATGTGAAGCTGGAACAGGAAAAATTCGACATCGAGCACAAGTCCAATATGGTCCTGGCCGAATTGCAGGAGAAAACCAAGCAACTGGCCAAGCAGACCGACAAGCACGCGATGGAGCTCGCCCTCCAGCGCTCCGGCCACACCGCCCCCGCCGGCGACAACGGCACTCCCATCCGCGTCTCAGACATGGCGCTGGCCGGCCCGTCCAACCCCAACGCCCCGCTCCGCTACAACGATGTCCGGGACCCCGCCGGCAGCATCGAAAGCGTGCTGGAAGCCAACCGCTCGCGCCGGGGCGAAGAGGAACGCGCGCCTTCCCGCTCCCTCTCCCCGAACGCGAACGCCCGCGTCGCCGCCAACACGGCCCGGCCGGTAGGGCCGGCCGCCGGCACCGGCCTGCGCCCGCCCGCGGCCGGTCAGACCGCCGCCGCCGCCCAGCCCGCTTCAAGACAGGTGAACGACAGGCCCGCCGCCGCCGCCACCCTCGCCTCCGCCGCCAAACCGGGCGAAACCACCGCAAAGGTCAAGCAGGGAGAAGGCGTGGCGCAAATCGTGTTCCGCGTTCTCGGGACCCGCGATCCGGAAGTCATCAACTGGGTCATTCGCGAAAACAATATCAAAAAGGACAGGCGCGGCAACCCGCTCATCTACCCCGAGCAGGAGCTCCGCCTCCCGCAGGAAGGCCGCACTTCACAGTCGGCCAACGCGGCAAGGCGATGAAATGGGAAGGGAGTTTCCCTCCGCGCCGGGATGAAAGACGAAATTGGTCATCGGGGAAGGGAACCTTTTTCTCAAGGGTTTCCTTCCCGATTTTTCTCCCGGCCCCATGGCTTTCGGCCCGCCGCCCCTCCGGATGATTTTGCCGGCGTTGAAGCCGAAGAGGAGCGAAAATTCAATGAGTTCACACATTATTGTTGACACGAAATGGATTTCCTCAACAATTTGGATTCGAGTCGGATAATTTGCGTCTTTGTGAATCATCCCATTCGCCGATGGGAATGGAGAGAAATTAATTACCGCGGGGCGGCTGTTCCACTGGAGCATCGGTTCTATCATGGCGGGCAGGATCAAATTTCTTATCGAGCGTCTTATCGAGTTGCGCACCAAGGGTGATCGCGGCCTGGTGGCGCCGTTGAAGATAAAACTTATCATGAAGGGCGTCGACCCCGACATGTACGACGCCAGCACTCCGGACAACCCCCTCGTCATTCAGCGGGTCCTCTCCATCGCCAAGGAAATGGGCTACGATCTCGGTTAACGTTCCCAACCAAATGGAATCCCATGCCGTACACACCCATCGCCGGCACGCTCGGCTATATTTTGTCCCCCGACGGAAGAAACGTCCTCATGGTTCACCGCTCGGCGCGCCCCAACGACGATCAGTTGGGCAAATACAACGGCCTGGGCGGCAAAATGCAGCCGAACGAGGACGTCGCCGGCTGCATGATCAGGGAAATCCGCGAAGAGTCGGGGCTGGAAGTGCGGGCGATGCAACTCCGGGGCACCATCAATTGGACCAATTTCGGGCCGAAGGGCGAGGATTGGCTCGGCTTCATTTTCCTTGTCACCGAGTTTTCGGGAACGCCGTTCCTGAAAAACGAGGAAGGCCCGCTTTCATGGATTGAACTGGACAAGCTGCACGAACTGCCGATGTGGGAAGGCGACAGACATTTCCTGCCGCTGGTGTTCGACTCCGATCCGCGGCCGTTCCACGGCCATATGCCGTACGATCGCGAAAAACCGCTGGGCTGGTCGTTTGTCCGAATGTGAAAACAATGCATAATGCATTATGCATTATGCATTGTTTTCCGCCCCGTTCGAGACGGTGACGAATTCGAGGCGGAGATCGCGAAGCAGGTTCGACAAGTATTCGCTTTCCTCGGGCGTCAGGTTGCCTTTGGTCTTTTCCTGCAATATTCCCAAAATGTCGATGGAATACTTGGCGTTGGGCAGATCCACCGCCGTTTCGTTGGTTATCGGATTCGACATGCGGCCGAGATGCACAAGCGTCTGCACGGCGAACCCGCTGACGAACTGGGTGAAGCTGGCTTCTATCCTGCCTTTTTCCGCATTGGACATGGCGAACATTCCCTCCTGAAAACAATCGTTCGATGCATTCCCGTCAGCTTCCGCGGAAACGCATGTGCTCGAAATGCTCTTGGACATTGGCGGGCGCCGAACGGGCCACCTGGCTCCCGACGTAAAGCAGGACCGACAATCCCCAGACCTGCTCGGGCGCCGCGATGACGCCGGTGCGGACGTCGTTTTCGTTTTCGAAGCGATTGAGA
Source organism: Planctomycetota bacterium (assembly GCA_031547475.1). Lineage (GTDB taxonomy): Bacteria > Planctomycetota > SZUA-567 > SZUA-567 > SZUA-567 > JAJBSZ01. The sequence continues at coordinate 2,138 of JAVBRW010000370.1, read as the reverse complement.
TAGCGTTCTATCGCGTCCGCCAAGGTGCCGGGCTCGTGGGTGGTGGAGTCGGCCCGGTTGACGTATTTCGACGGCGGCATGGAAATGCGGCGCGCAAGAACTATGGACAAACCTTCCTCGCCCGGCGCGGAATCGTCAAACCCTTCCATGGAAAAAAACTCGCCCGGCAGTGCGATCCGGGGCTTGTCGGCCGTCACCTCCCCCCGCCGGACCGTCACCTGGTCGGAACGATCGGGCGCCTGGGACAGGCAAACATACGGCAAACGGGTGGCGCCGAAAGTGTAGAGTAGATTCTTGCGGACCTTGACAAACTTCGTGTCCGCTTGCGCCACTTTGAACGCTTCTTCCATTTCCATGGAAACTCCATTTTTCTGGTTGACTGTCAACGCACATCGTATGTATAATGCCGAAGAAATGCAAAAGGAAAGTGGGGAGGAGAAAAAAAAGGCCACTTTCCGGATTTTGCGAAAGGAGATGGTTGTTTCGCTATAATTATCAATTAAATGTTATTCTACGGTTTTTACACCATTATGAAAGGGATGTTCCATGCGCAAATTGCTTCTGCTCGCCCTGCCGCTAGCCTCGTTACTGTTTGTTATCGGATGCGATGAACAACAGGCGTCCGCGTCGTCCACCCCGTCCTACGCCATCAGCGCCCCGGCTCCGGCCCCGAGCGCGCCCGCGCAGGCGGCGGCGCCGGCTCCGGCCGTGCAGTCGTCCCGGACCACGACCCAGGCATTGCCCCAGGGCTGGAATTACATCCACGACAAAGACCTGGCCAACGGCCCGCTCAACGCCCGGCCCGCCGCCAATCCCAACGGAGGCTAGCGCCGCCGCGTCAAACCGCCGCACGGCTGGCACGGCAGGCGCAGGGGAAAGCAATACCATCAAAATATGTCGACGGGAAGACGATTCCCGTCGATGTTTTTTGCGTTTTGTCCGGTGCTCGGTATAATGACGCCGGGCACGGGGAGGAAAGGTCGGACATGCCGAAATGCGGTTCGTGCGGTAAAAACTACGACGATGCCGGTCTGCTCGAGCTGGTGCGGAACCAGGAGAACCGCTGGATATCCATCTGCCGTTTTTGCCTCGACCAGGGCGTGAACGTCAACGAAGTGCATCCGCCGAACATCGCGGTGGACGACTTGGCCCTGACCACCGCCGACAAACCGTCCATCGACGTCACCCTGGTGGACGACGCCCTGGCCAACGCGGCGAATCTTCTCGAATCCCTCCGCAACCTGCGCCAAAGCAAGGAGCGCGTCGGCCGCGCCCGCAGCCATGAACGGAAGCAGGTCGAGCTGACCATCCATTTCAGTCTCGCCCGCGACGACACCCGGCACGAGGGTACGGTCAAGGATTTTTCGCAAAGCGGGCTCAGGGTCGTCACGCCCCATCAGTTGATCAAGGGCCAGACGGTGCAGTTCGACTGGAACGTGCCGCTCCCGCCCGCCATGGCAAGGGTTTTGCAAAGCACTGCCGAAGTCAGGCGGGTCAACAAGACGGACAACGGCCTGTACGACGTCGGGTTCAAATTCCTGACCCGCCAGGCCGACAAGGGCGCCAACCGCCGCCGTTTCCGGCGCTACAAATGCGACATGCTGGTCTACTACCAGCGCGGCGGCAGCGAGGCGCACAGCAGCGGCAAAGTGACGGACATCAGCCAGGGCGGCTGCCAGATGCAGCTGGACGAGGCGCTGAACCAGGGCGAGGTGTTCACGGTCAGGCTGATCGGCGGCGGCGGCGCCAAAGGCGATCTGGTCGGCACCATGCGGGTGTGCCGGGTCATTCCCCGCGAAGTCATGTTCGAGACGGGATGCGCCTTCGACCAGATGCGGATGGAGGCGCAGCCGTCGCAGGCGGCGGCCGGCATTGAGGCGAAGCAAACCATTTAAGATTGTAGATTGCAGATTTAAGATTTATTCCCGATAGGAGCGTCACGGACAGGAATAAATCTACAATCTTATCGGTTCCGATGTCGTAAATGTTACTCCGGGTTTCAGGTGTAGCGATTGTCTACACCGGATTATCCCGGCATAAAACCCCGTTTTTCGCCCGGGTCGGCGTTTAGACGCCGGGATGACGTTCAGGGTGTGCGCGGCGCATTCGGTGCGGAGATGCGTCTCCGCACCGAATGC
>JAVBRW010000031.1:0-3070 GCA_031547475.1 Planctomycetota bacterium | reverse complement strand
GGCGAAAAACGGGATCTTGTGCCGGGATAATTCGGTGTAGGCAATCGCTACACCTGCAACCCGGATTAATTTTTACATTGTCGGAATCAATAATTATTCATTATTCATTCTTAATTATTCATTGTCAGTTCATCCCTCCCCGCCCGTTCGATATCCTCCGCGCTCGCCACCGCCGTGCCCACCTTCCCGACGACAATCCCCGCCGCCAGGGTGGCGAGACGGGCGCCCAGCGGCAGCGGGGCCGCAATCGCCATGGACGCGGCCATGCAGGCCAGCACCGTGTCGCCGGCGCCGGTGACATCGAACACTTCCTTCGCCTTGGACGGCAGGGAGACGGGTTTTTTCCCCGCATCCTCGCCGCGGAACAGGAGCATGCCTTTTTCGCTCAGCGTCACCAGAATGTTTTTGATGCCGTGCCGCTGCATCAGGCTGCGGCCGGCGTCGACGATCTGCGCATCCGTCTCCACATCCATGCCCGAAGCTTCCGCCAGTTCGCGCCGGTTCGGCTTGACCAGATCGGCGCCCGCGTATTTGGAATAGTCCCTGCCCTTGGGATCGATCGCCACCGGGCACCCGCGCTTGGCGGCCAGCTTGATAATCGCCTGAGTCAAATGCGGCGTCATCACCCCCTTGGCATAGTCGGAAATGGCGACGGCGGCGATTTCCGGCAGCAAACGCTCGGCCAGGCGGACAAGCTCGTCCGCCGCCGGTTCGGACAGCGGAGCGGGCGTTTCCTCGTCGAAGCGGACCACCTGCTGGATGCCGGCGATGATGCGGGTTTTGACAATGGTGGGGCGCGATTTGTCGCGGACAAGCGAAAGCCCGACCTTGCCGCCGTCGGCCAGGTGGCCGGACAGGGTGTCGGCGTTGGCGTCGTTCCCGACCACGCTGATGATGTGGGGCCGGACGCCCAGCGCTTCAAGATTCCGCACCACGTTGCCGACGCCGCCGGGGATAAGCACCTGGCGCTTGACATGGACCACCGGCACCGGCGCTTCCGGCGAAATGCGGGTCGCGGTCCCGTAGATGTAGCGGTCCAGCATGACGTCGCCGATGCACAACACTTTGGCGCCGGACATTCTGCCCAACAAGGCAACCGCTTCGTGCCCCATGCCTCAGCCTCCGATATTGTTGTTCAAGGGGGTGCGCTTCGGCGTGGCGAAGTTGTGCTTTGGGAACAGATCGGCCGCGTACTTGGCGAACGAACCGATGGTCGGGCCGTAGCCCCGGGAATACATCTGGTATTCGAGATCGTAGCCCATGTCAGTGGCGGTCTGGTAGCGCTGCATCGGATCCTTCTGCAATGCCTTGTAGACGATGCGGGTGATTTCGGGCGGGATGTCGGGGCGCTCGTGCTCGAGCCGGGGCAGCTCGGCCCGCTTGACCCGATCCAGGGTGTCGTTGGTGTCGCTGCCGACATAGCCGTTGTTGCCGGTCAGGAGCTCGGCGTAGACAATGCCGAGGGAGAACAAGTCGCTCCGGGCGTCGGTGATGCGGTAGTCGGCCTGTTCCGGCGACATGTACTCGACCTTGCCCATGAGGACGCGCTCCTCGTCCTGCTCCATGTAATTGCGCGCCTTGGCAATGCCGAAGTCGGTCAGTTTGCATTCGCCTTCGGTGTTGATCAGGATATTCTTGGGCGATACGTCGCGGTGGACGATGTTCAGCGGCCGGCCGAGCGCGTCCGTCTTGGTGTGGGCGTATTCGAGGCCGCGGCAGATGCGGCTGACGATGAAGGTGGCGATATCGAGGGGGATTTTGCGTTTGAGATCGAAATGGCGCAGCAGGAACTGTTCGAGGTTGATACCATCGATATATTCCATGGCGATGAAAAAACCTTCGGACGTGCGGCCGAGCTGGTAGATTTGCACGATATTCGGGTGCACAAGGTTGCCGACCAGCTTGGCTTCGCCGATGAACATGTCGACGAATTCCTTGTTGTTGGTGTAGCGCGGGATAATGGTTTTGAGGGCCATCCGCTTGACAAAGCCTTCGGCGCCGTGCTGCTCGACCTCGTACACGCTTCCCATGCCGCCGTCGGCAATTTTGCGTATCACCTTGTAATAATACGATCCCTCGATCACCCCGCCGACAGTAGTAGCCATAAAAAATCCCCTTGTTTGCATCCCCATCCGTTGATCGGTTACGTAAAGAAACGAAAAATGGCGAAGCGCGGGACGGCTTCGCCATGGATTGTACTCATTTCTCAAATCAAAGGAAACCCCATATTTTCTGCGGGACGGGATTCCATGCGCACTCGGCCGGAGCGCGCCGCACAGGCTTTCGCCTGCTTTTGCACTTCTATTCCGCCGACTTTTCAGCCTCGGCGGCCGGTTCGGTCGCGGCCGGCTTTTCCACCACCGCCGCTTTCGGACGCTCGGCCTTGCCCTTGCCGGCCGGGGCGCCGCCCTCGACCAGTTCGAACAGCACCTGGCGGGCGCCGTCGCCGACGCGGGTCTTGGACAGGTGGAGAATGCGGGTGTAGCCGCCCTGCCGATCCTTGTAGCGAACGCCCAAATCCTCGAACAGCGACCTGACCAGGGCCGGGTCGTGCAGCAAACGGATGGCGCGGCGACGGGCGGCCAAATCCTCGGGGCCGCGCTTCGCGAGAGTGATCAAACGTTCGGCGAACGGCCTGGCTTCCTTGGCTTTGGCCGGAGTGGTGATGATGCGGCCGTTCTTGAACAGGCCGGCCACCAGGTTGCGGAACATGGCTTTGCGATGGCTGGAAGTACGGCTGAGTCTGCGCCCGCGATTAAGATGTCTCATGAATTTATCCCGTTTTTGGCAGTTCGAACACAAATACCAACTACAATCTTACCGTAGTTGAATCGTTATTTTTCCATCATACCGAACGACATGCCCTGTTCGATAAGCTTTTGCTTGATTTCCTTCAGGCTGGTCTTGCCGAAGTTGCGGACCTGCAGCATGTCCTGTTCGGTGCGGGAAACCAGGTCGCGGATAGTCTTGATGCCCTCGGCGGCCAGGCAGTTGGCGGCGCGGACCGAAGGTTCGAGAACCGAGACCGGCTGGGAAAGTTTTTCGGCCAAAGCGGAGGAATCGGCCGATT
>JAVBRW010000249.1:0-12253 GCA_031547475.1 Planctomycetota bacterium | reverse complement strand
AAACATTCGTCGACAAACAGCACCGTTCCGGTCGCGGCGCAGCGTTCCAGCACTGCCGCCAGCAACTCCGGCTCAATCCTCCCGCCGGTTGGATTGTTGGGCTGGCACAGGAAAGCGACGTCCACTTCCGGCGTGATTTTTTCGACGATGTTCGCATCGAGCGCAAACCCGTTCGCCTTGCCGAGACAGTGATAACGGATGGCGCAGTGTATCGTCCGGAGCGCTCCCTCGTACTCGGCGAACGTGGGAGCGGGCACAATCGCGATGCGCGGTTTCTCCGACTGGACAAAGCGGAATATGATGTCGGCCGCGCCGTTGCCGCACAGGACGAACCGTTCCGGCACGCCCAAGCGGGCGGCGAGCGCGGCGGTCAGTTCGCGGCACAACGGGTCCGGGTACGGCGTGGCGTCGGCGACAGCCCGCAACGCCGCCTCCCGCACTCCCGGCGGCATGCCGAGCGGGTTCAGGCTGGCGGAAAAATCCACCGGAGGCCGCCCGTAGCGCATCCGGTAGCCGGTCACATCGCCGCCGTGAATCAATTCCATGCAATCGCTCCATCGATCAAAAAGCGGGTGATAACAACGCAGCCCGCGCACAAGACAAAACACAGCACCGCCGTCCAGTACAACAAACGGCCGGCGCGGCGGATATCCTCCGCCTCGATGGCGCGGCCGTCGTCGCCGATGGCCGGCTTGGCGACCAGCCGTCCTCCATAGTGCGAACCGCCGCCCAGCCGCACCCCCAGCGCGCCCGCGCAGGCCGCCTCGGGATGGCCGGAATTCGGGCTCGTGTGGTTCAGCCGATCGCGGCGGACGGTGCGCGCGGCGCCGCGCCAATCCAGTCCGGCGAGGGCGGCGGCGGGGATCATCAACAGCGCGGTCAGCCGGGCGGGCACGAAATTGGCGACATCGTCGAGACGCGCCGCCGCCCGGCCGAAATAGAGGTATTTGTCGTTCTTGTAGCCGAGCATGCTGTCCATGGTGTTGATCGCCTTGTACAAAACCGCCAGCGGCGCGCCGCCGACGGCGAAATACAACAGGGGCGCGACCACGCCGTCCGAACTGTTTTCCGCCACCGTTTCCACCGTCGCCCGCGCCACGCCGCCGTTGTCCAGGCTGTCGGTGTCGCGGCCGACAATCCGCCCCACCGCGCGCCGGGCGGCGGGCAGATCGCCCCGCGCGAGTTCATCGAACACCGTCATGCCGGCGTCGCGGAGGCATTTGGTCGCCAGCGTCTGATAGCAGAGGAAACTTTCCAGCGCCGCGCCGGCCCAATGATTCGCGTGCGACACGATGGCCACCGCGCCATAGGCGACGCCGAACGACAACGAGGCGACGACGGCGACCAAAACGGCGCCGCCGAACAGCTCGCCGCGCGGCGTCGCGGAAAACAATCGGCGCAGCCATTTTTCCAAGCGGGCAATCAGGCGGCCGATGGCGACGACGGGATGGGGAAGCCACAGGGGATCGCCCGCCGCCAAATCGAGCAGGAATCCGGCCGCCAGGGCGATTGCGTGGCTCATGCCCCGCCTTTCCGGTCCCGCCCGGCGGAGGCGGCGACGAAGCGCCGCGCCATATCCGGGTTGCTCCAGAAATAAAGGTGGGGAAAGCCGGCGTAGAGATTTTCGTTCGCCATCACGCATTTCCACGATTCGCCGCCGCCCGCCTTCTCGGCCGTGTAGGCGTCGCCCGCATTGACGCTGTCCCAATAATGGAATTCGTGGGCGAGAATTTCCTCGTCCTGTCGGCACAGCAGCGTGTCCCGCTCCGCCCGCAGGCTCATATACCCGAACCGGCCGAGGCGGCCGGCATTGTATCCCGTGCCCTCGAACACGCCCGCCATGGGGTGGCGCGTTCCGTCGGCGCCTTCGAGCTGCGCCTGGAGATAGAGGAAGCCGCCGCATTCCGCCACCGTCGGCAAGCCCGATTCCACCGCCGTTTTCACGCTTTGCCGCATGGAAACGTTCCGGCCGAGCTCTTCCGCGAACAATTCGGGGTAGCCGCCGCCGAGGTAGAGCCCGCCGATATCGTCCGGCAGCGCCTTGTCCCGCATCGGGCTGAACGCCACCAGTTCCGCCCCGAAGGAACGGAGCAGATCGAGATTTTCCTGGTAATAAAAGCAGAACGCCCTGTCCCTGGCCACCGCGATGCGCGCCGGCCCGTTGTCGACCGGCCGGATGATTGGCAATGCCGCCGACATGTCCGGCGCGGTTTCGGCCAGGCGGATCAGGCCGTCGACGTCCAAAGTGGCCGCCATGCCATCGGCCAGAAACCGGATCTTGCGCTGAAGTTCGGCGACGCTGTCCGGCGTGGCGAGGCCGAGGTGGCGGCTTTCCAGCGCCGCCTCCGGCATGGTGGGGACGCAGCCGAACACCTTGAGGCCGGTCTCCCGCTCCAATACCGGCGCCAAGCGGTCGCACAGCCGCGTGCCGCACTGGTTCAGGACAATGCCCCTGAGCCGGCTGTCGTCGCGGAACTGGACAAAGCCCTTCACCAGCGCCGCCAGCGACAGGAACGCCCCGTGCGGCCGCACGACGAGAATGGCCGGCGTGTTCGTCTCCGCCGCCATGTGCCAACCGCTGGCGCGGGAGGTGGCGCCGACCCCGTCGTAATGGCCCATCACGCCTTCAAGAACGGCGAAGTCGGCGGTCGCGGCGCCGTGGCGGAACAGGCCGCGCACAATGTCCGGCGGCGTGAAGAACAGATCGAGGTTGCGGCCGGGCACGCCCAGCACTTCGCGGTGGAACATGGGATCGATGTAGTCGGGGCCGCACTTGAACGCGGCCGGGCGGAATCCCCTGTCCAGGAGAATCTGCAGCAGCCCCATGGTCAGCGTCGTTTTGCCGCTGCCGCTGGCCGGCGCGGCCAGCATCAGCCTTCCGTGCATACCGTTCATGCTCCGCCTCCGCTTATCAAAAAGACCGGATTCCTGGCTTCCAGCATATGGTAGCCGCCCCGGACGGCCGTCCGGCTGGCCGCCACCTGGCACACCTCCACGTCCCGCACGCCCAGTTCGCGCATGGCGTCCATCGCGGCGGAAAGCGTCTCGATGGCGATGGCGCTCACGACCAGGCGGGCGTCCGCGTTTTTCCGCAGCACGGTTTCGAGTATGGCCCGCATTTTTCCCTTGCTGCCGCCGACGAACGCGGCGTCGGGCGCCGGCAGCGGGGCCAGCGCGTCCGGGGCCATTCCGGCCACGGGAATCATATTATACACGCCGAAAATCGTTTTGTTGCGTTGCAGCAGTTCGAACGCCCCGGGCTCGCATTCAACCGCGTAGACGCGGCCCCGCCGCGATTGCAGCGCCATCTCCACCGCCACCGAACCGGTGCCGGCGCCGATGTCGTAGAGAACCGAATCCGTTTTCAGCCGGAGGAGCGACAGCGCCACCGCGCGCACTTCGCGCTTGGTCATGGGCGCGTCGCCGCGCATGAATGCCTCGTCCTCGATGCCGGGGCTGCAAACGTCGCGGGTGAACGTCCGATCGTTTTCCACCAGCGCGACGGAAAGCGGAGCGAACGTCGTTTCCGCCACCTTGCGCGCCGTGCCGGAAACGATGCGCTCTTCCGGATACGACAGGTTTTCCCCCACCGTCATCCGCGCCTCGCCCAGGCCGGCGGCGCACAGTTCGGAAGCGATAACGGACGGGGTCGTCTCGCCGCCGGTCAGGAACAGTACGGCCGGATGATTGAGCGCTTCGGCCAACACGTCGCACGGCACGCCGTGGGCGCTCGCCAGCCGGAAATCCTGCCACGGGCGGCGCAGCCTGGCGGCGAAATACTGCGGCGTCGACACGCCGGGGACAAGCGCGGGAGCATGTTTCTCCAGCAGGGACAGCAGTTTTTTCGCGCCGCTGTAAAAACCGACGTCGCCGCTGAGGGCGACGCAGACATGGTTCCAGCCGGGATGCGCCTCGACGGCGGCGGCGATTTTTTCGGGAATGGCGAGGGAAATCTTTTCGCCGCCGAATTCGCCCGGCAAATCGGCCAGCAGCCGTTCGGCGCCGATGATGACGTCGGCCCCGGACAGCGCGGCGCGCGCTTCCCGCGTCATGGTGTTCCCGTTGCCCATGCCGACGCCGACCAGCGTTATCCTCATGTTTCCGCCTCCACTCCGGCCCGGACGAAATCGAGTATCGAATCGAGATCGCGGCCGCCGCTTTCGGGCGGGCGGCCGATCACCACGATTTTCGCGCCCGCGCGTTCCGCCGCCAGCATTTTGTCGGGAAAGCCGCCCTCCGCCCCGCCGTCCTTGGTCACCACGATTTCGATACGGAACTGCCGCATCAGCGCGAAATTCAGTTCGGCGCCGAACGGCCCCTGCATGGCGATGATATGGCTTCGCCGATAGCCCAGCTCTTCGCAGGCGCGTATCGATTCGACTGTCGGCAACACGCGCGGATACATGCGTTCGGCAAAATCGGGAACGCCGGTGAAGGCGGCCAGCTCCTTGGCGCCGGTGGTCAGCAGAACGTTTCCGCGCAGTCCGCACAGCGCCCGGGCGGCATCGGCGGCGCCGGCGGCGCGGATGCAGTCCCCGCCTTCGCTTTCGGCGCGCAGCATGCGAAGACAGGGAATGCCGGCGACCGCCGAAGCGGCACGGATGTTTTCGGAAACGACCACGGCGTAGGGATGGGTCGCGTCGATAACGCAGTTGAAAGTATTTTTCCGCAGCAATTCGCCCATCGCTTCCGCGTCCATCCTGCCGATCAGGACGGTGAACCGCTCCGGCATGGCGCCGAGCGCCTCGCCGCCGTACTCGGTGGCGACGCAAACCGTCGCCCGGACGGGCAGCGCGGCGAGGCGCTCGGCCAGTGTGCGGCCTTCGGTCGTGCCGGCGAAGAGAAGAATATTCATGATTCCAGCCCCGCGTAGCCGCGCGGCGTGACCATTTTGCCGTTCAGGTTCAGGGTCGCGGCCGAACCGATGAAAACGGTGGCGAACATGTCGGCCTGCCAGTCGCGGAGCGCTTTCAGCGGGAGAACCGCGCTTTCCTGCCCTTCCCTGCCGATATTCCGCACCCAGCCGCACACCGTTTCCGGCCCGCGCGATTCGGCGACGATGTCGCAGGCTTTGGCGAGATAGTCGCGCCGCTGGCGGCTGGCCGGGTTGTACAGGCAGAGGACAAAATCGGCGGCGGCGGCGGCGCGCAGGCGTTTTTCGATGGTTTGCCACGGCGTCAGCAAGTCGCTCAGCGATATCACGGCGAAATCGTGCATGAGCGGCGCGCCAAGAATCGCCGCTCCGGCCATGGCCGCCGACACGCCGGGAACGATTTCGATTTCGACCGGAGGGAACCCCGCCGCCAGTTCGTAAATCAGGCCGGCCATGCCGTAGACGCCGGCGTCGCCGCTGCAGACCACCGCCACCGTTTTCCCGCCGGCGGCGGCCTGCAACGCGCCCCGGCAGCGCTCGACTTCGCGTTTCATGCCGGTGGCGAGGGTCGGCTTGTCCGGGTACATGCCCGCGACCAGTTCGATATATTTGTCATACCCGCACAGCACATCCGCCGCCCCCAGCGCGGCGCGCGCGCGGCCCGTCATGTCCTGTTCGCTTCCCGGCCCGATGCCGACCACATAAATCCGGCTCATGATTCCCGTCCGTTTCCGTCGGTAAACGACAATTCATATTCCCCCGCCGCCAGCGCCATGGCGACGCCGTCGACGATTGTTTTGCCCGCCAGCAGCCGCCCGCCGCTGCCCAACACAGCGCTCCGTTCGCACACATTGTCGACGCCGGTGGCGGATTTGACGAATTCCGACGCGGCGAAATCGCCTTCCGCGCCCGCCAATTCTTCCGCCGAAAATGTCGTCAGCGGAATGCCGCGCTTTTCGCAAAACGCCACAAGGCCCGGCTCGTTTTTCTTCAGATCGATGCTGCACACCCTGCCGACGGCCTGAACGCACAGTCCAACCGATGCGCAGAATTTCACAAACGCGCCGTCGATCATTTCGGCAGGCGTGCCTTTTCGGCAACCTATTCCCAACACGGCCACCGGCGGCACCAAACGGAGCGCGGCGGAATGGCCTGTTTGTCCGATATCAACAATCACATCCGCCCCGTCCGCCGCATCCGCGCGTTTGATTCCCGACGGAAGCGTCCCGCTCGCGGGAAAGGCGGAATAGAGCGATACCGTCCCGCCCGCCAGCAGCGCAGCGGAAACGTTTTTAATCCGTTCCGGATTGACAATCGCCAACCCGTTCCGTTTCGCCCAACTGTCCACCGCGAACACCCGGTTGACGTCGGTCGCCGTGGTGATGACGGGAACGGCGCCGATGAGCGAAGCGATGCGTTCGGCCAGTTCGTTGGCGCCGCCGATATGCCCGGACAGGAGCGAAATGGCGAAGCGCCCGCCGTCGTCCACCACCACCACCGCCGGATCGCTCGTCTTTGCCGCGACAAAAGGCGCGACGGCGCGGACGGCGATGCCGGCGGCGCCGATAAAGACCAGCGCGTCGGCGACGGGAAAATGTTCGCCGATCCATTGCCGTACGCTGACGCCGCCTCCGCCGCAGCGCGCCACATCGACCGTCTCGCCGGCGGCGCGCAGGCGTTCGCCGAGCTTTTGCCCGAGCGCATGGCCTTGCGCGGTGAAGGAGGCGATGTCAATCCGCATCCGTGCCTTTCCGATAGCCGGTGGTGAACGCCGGATCGTACAGTTTGGAGCGTTCGTACGGGCAGTCCAGAAAATTCCCCACCAGCACGAGCGCGGTTTTGGAAATGCCGTTGGTCCTGCCGGTCTCGGCCAGGGTGCCGACGGTGCAGCGGAACACCTTCTCGTCCGGCCAGCTTGCCTTGTAGACGATGGCCGCCGGCGTGCTTTCGGTGTACGCGCCCCGCAGCAGTTTTTCCGCCAGTTCGTCCAGCATGCCGGCGCTGAGGAAAATTGCCATGCTGGCGCCGTGTCCGGCCAATGAGCCGATATCCTCGGCCTCGGGAACCGGCGTCCTGCCGGCCATTCTGGTGATGATGAGCGACTGGCTGACGCCGGGCAGCGTGTACTCGGCCCGCAACGCGGCGGCGGAGGCGGCGAAGGACGACACGCCCGGCACCACTTCGAAATCAATGCCCGCCTCGGCCAACCGGTCCATCTGCTCGCGGATGGCGCCGTACAGGCTCGGATCGCCGGTGTGGAGGCGGACGGTGGTTTTGCCCGCCTTTTCCGCCGACAGCATGGCGGCGATCACTTCCTCCAGCGTCATGCCGGCGCTGTCCAGGACAACCGCGTCCGGCCTGGCGTAGCGCAGCAGTTCCGGATTGACCAGGCTGCCGGCGTAGATTACCTGATCCGCCTCGCCCAGCAGGCGCATTCCTTTCACCGTTATCAAATCCACCGCGCCGCTGCCGGCGCCGACAAACCAGATCATTCCTTCTCCCCCGCCCCGTTTTTCACAATGACCAGGGTGAAATAGCCGTTATCGATTTCGGCGTCCGCCAGGCTCGGATACACCCGCTGGTTCGGCATGCCGCAATTCTGCACCAGCATCGCCTTTTCGCCGAGGCCGGCCTCGTCCAGCCGCCGGAGAAGGGCGGGCAGGTTGCTTCCCGATTTCATCCACACCGTCGTGCCGCGCTCGTGCAGGCTTTCGGGAAAGCCGTTGCCGTCGGGAATGATGCGGATGGGCAATTCCATGTCGGTCAGGCTGGTGCCAAGCGTGGCGGCGGCGGCGCAGAAGCTCGGCACGCCGGGAATCATTTCGATGGCGTAGCCTTCGGCGCCGAGGATGTCGGCGATATAGCGGAACGACGCGTAGATGGTGATGTCCCCGAGGTTCAGCATCGCCACCGATTCGCCCTTGTCCAAATGCGCGCGGAGCGCATCGGCGGCGACGCGGTGCGACGCGGCGCGAACGCCGGCGTCGCGGTGCATGGCGAAGTCGAGGGGAAGGACGATTTTCCCGTTCAGGTCCATCGCGCCCTTGGCGATGTCCAGCGCAACCATGCCGCCGCCCCGGGTCCGCGGGGCCGCCACCACCGGGCATTTATTGATAGTCTCGATCGCTTTCAGCGTCATCAGACCGGGATCGCCCGGCCCGACGCCGACGCCGTACAACACACCCTTACCCATTTTCCTTCTCCATAAGCGCCAGAATATCCCTGGCGTTTTTCGAAATGCCGAGCATGCCGGAACGGTTGCCGAACATGGCGACGCCGACAACGAACGCGCCCGCCGCCCGCCTCGCGAGATAACGCTCCGCCCGCTCCACCATGCATTCCATTACCGTTCCGCTCAACTCTCCCAATAAGTCGAACCCGTTTTCCACCGTGTTCGCGTCCAGTATTTCCTCCAGCAGCGGTTTCTCCGCGCCGGCCAATGCGGCGTGGAGGGCCAGCAATTCCATCCGGCAGTCGGCCGTCCGCGAGTGCGTGTCCATCACCCCGCCCGACAGCTTGACCAGCTTGCCGGCATGGCCGATCACGAGAACGCGCCCGAACCCGGCGGCGCCCGCCATGTCGATCGCTTCGCCCGCGTAGTTGGCGAATTTCACGTATGGCCGGCCGGCAAGCACCGGCAGCGAGCGGAGGAAATTTTCCCCGTAATTGCCGGGGGTCAGCACAAGATTTGTCACCCCTTCCGCCCGCAGGACGTTCATCTCGACCCGCATGGTGTCCAGAAGCGCCCGCGTGCTCATCGGCTCGACAATGCCCGAAGTGCCGATGACGGACAGCCCGCCGACGACGCCGAGGTGCGGATTGAATGTTTTGGCCGCCAACCGTTCGCCTTCGGGAATGCTGATCACCACGCCGATGCCGCCGCCATAGCCGAATTCCCCGCATGCCGCTTTCACTTCGCGCTCGATCATTTCCCGGGGAACCCGGTTGATGGCGGCCGCGCCGACCGGCTGATCGAGGCCGCGCCTGGTCACCCGCCCGACGCCGGTGCCGCCGTCGATGCGGATGCCCCCATCCGTTTTCCGGACCGCCGCGTAGACCAGCACGCCGTCGGTGACGTCCGGATCGTCTCCGGCGTCTTTCCGCACCGCGCAACTCGCCTCTTCGGGAGACAGGCGCGGGTCAAGGACCGCCGCCGTCACGGGAATTCCCCTGGGTGTGACAATCGTCGAGTCCGCTTCCGCGCCGCCTCCGAGAAGCAGGCGGACGGCCGCGCGGGCGGCGAGGGCGGCGCAGGCGCCGGTCGTGTAACCGAGCCGCATTGCCCCGCCTGCCTTGTGTATGTAGTGTTCGAATGCCAAAGCGTTTGTCAATCCCGATACATGCCTTCCCGGCGGCGTTTTTCCGCCGTGCTCGAAATGCGGCTATCCTCGACGCAGTCGAATCCCGCCCGCGCCACCTGGCCTTTTATATAATCGATATGCGGGCACCGGGGGCCGTGGTGATTGCTCCGGGTGATGCAGGTCGACAGATGAACGACGGCGATGTCGTGCGACAGCTGCTCGCGTTTTTTGAAGTTATGTTTCACATTGATCAATTTGCGCAAAACCGCCGTCCCCGGGCATCCGCCGCAGGAAATGGCCGCGTAGCGCATTTTTTGGTCGGCCGGATAACGGGCGAAGCCGCCGGTACGGGCGTTGAAAGCGTGTTCGCAAAGAAAGCCCGGGCACACCTGGTGCACGGCCTTGTCGCACTGGACAACCACAACATAGCTTTTGGGCGCCGCCGCATCTTCCATTCCAATCCTCCCTGCGTGCAAAAGTATTTACCAATGGTAGTATTTTGAGGGCAGTCGTCAATGACCTGGACCGAAGGGAAAATTTTCCGTTCAAATTGACATGCCGTGGCCGGGCAGGTATGATCTGGTTTCGCCTTTCCCGCTTCGTGGGCAAGGCTTTTGTTTTGGCCCGTCGGGGCGAAGGATTCGCGATGCGCTTGGTGATGGTTGGACTCGATTACAAAACGGCGGGCATGGAAATCCGGGAAGCGTTTTCCCCCGACCTGCCGACCCGGATGGCGGTGCTGCCGGAAATGGCGACCGGCGACATCGCCGGCTGCGCCATGGTCGCCACCTGCAACCGGACCGAACTGTACATTTCCCACAACGGCGACGTGCCGCCGGACGGCGTCGGCCTGCT
Source organism: Planctomycetota bacterium (assembly GCA_031547475.1). Classification (GTDB taxonomy): domain Bacteria; phylum Planctomycetota; class SZUA-567; order SZUA-567; family SZUA-567; genus JAJBSZ01. The sequence goes on along the minus strand of JAVBRW010000249.1, from coordinate 2,224 downwards.
GTGCCGCGCCCTGGAGCGGGACGAACGCCGGTACCGCCGTCATTTCACCGAACGGGCCGAGCGCCAGGCCGTCGATCACCTGATGCAGGTGGCCGGCGGCATGCAGTCGAGCGTCCTCGGGGACGATCAGATAATCACGCAGGTCCGTTCCGCCATCGAGACGGCGCGCGAAGCCGGAACCGCCGATCCGCTGCTGGAAGCGCTGTTCCGCTCCGCCATCGCCGCAGGCAAGAAAATCAAGACGCTGGTCAGCTTCGCCCGCGAAGGCGCTTCCGTCGCCCGGCAGGCGGTCGAAGCGGTCGGCGAGCGCCTGGGCGGCCTGGCGGGAAAACAGGGACTGGTCATCGGCAACGGCGCCATCGGCCGCCTCGCCGCCGCCGATCTGGCCGATCGGGGCTGCCAGGTCGCGGTCACCCTCCGCGATCTGCGCCGCCTGGCCGAAGTGCCGGCGGGCTGCGCCTGCGTCGATTTCCAGGACCGCATCGGCGCGCTGGAAAAATGCGATTTCGTCATCAGCGCCACTTCGAGCCCCAGGCACACCATCACCCTCGGCGACGTCCGCGGCCTCGACCGTCTTCCCTGCCTGTTCGTCGATCTCGCCATTCCCCGCGACATCGAGCCGTCCATCGCCGATCTGGGCGGCATAACGCTACTCAATGTCGACGATCTGCGCACCGACGGCCTGGCGGAAAAGGATCACGCGCCGCAGCTCGCCCGCGCCAACGAAATCGTGGCGGAAGAGGCGCAGCGCTTCGATCTGTGGCGCCGCAGCCGCCAGCGCCATACGCGGAGCCAGCCCGGCGAACCCGATTTCCCCATATTCATCAACCTGCACGGCGCCACCGTCCTGGTGGCCGGTGGCGGCAAGGTGGCGGCGCGGCGGGCGGAAAAGCTGCTGGGATTCGGCGCCCGCGTACGGCTGGTGTCGCCCGCCGTTTCCGAAGAAATGGAAGAACTGCTGGGACGAAACGGGCTCGAATGGACGCGCGACTCCTACCGGCCCGAGCACATGGATGGCGTCACCCTCGCCATCGCCGCGACCGATCAGCGCGAAGTCAACCGCCGCATCGGCGAGGACGCGCGGGAGCGGGGCGTCCTGATCAGCGTGGCGGACAGGCGGCAGGAATGCACCTTCTACTTCCCCGCCATCGTCAAGAGCGATTATTTCACGGCCGGCCTGATTTCCAACCACAACGATCACAAGATGGTCCGCCAGGCGGCGATCACACTGCGACAGGAAATGGAAGCGATAGATGAAATGTATAAAAGTGGGGAGCCGCGAGAGCGCACTGGCGGTGGCGCAGGCGCGTCTGGTCATGGAAGCGGCGAAGCGCCGCCGGCCTGACCTCGATCTCGAACTGGTGACCATGAAAACCTCCGGCGACAAAATCCTCGACCGCCCGCTCGAGGCGATCGGCGGCAAGGGGCTGTTCACCAAAGAGCTGGACGAGGCGCTCCGCGACGGCCGGGTCGACATCTGCGTCCATTCGTACAAGGACATGCCGGTGCCGGGCGATCCGTCCCTGCCGGTCGTCGCCGTAAGCGGGCGCGAAGATCCCCGGGATGTCCTGATCCTGCCCGAAGGGCGCCAAGACATTCCCGCCGATCTGCCGATAGGCACGTCCAGCCTTCGCCGCCGCCATCAACTGTCGCTCCTTTTCCCCGGCCGGCGCTGCGAACCCGTGCGGGGCAATGTGCAGACCCGGCTGCGGAAATTGGACAACGGCGAATACGGCGCCCTGGTGCTGGCGGCGGCGGGCCTGCGGCGCCTTGGTTTGTGGGAGCGCGCCGGCAGGATTTTTTCGACCGAAGAAATGATTCCCGCCGCCTGCCAAGGCATTCTCGCCATTCAGGGCCGCGCCGGAGAGGATCATTCGTATCTCCGCGACATCAATGACGGCGCGGCGTGGAGCGCTTCGCTGGCGGAACGCGTGTTCATCGAAGCATTGGGCGCGACCTGCACCTCGCCGGTCGCCGCCTACGCCGAGGCGAAAGATGGCGAATTATGCCTGTCCGGCTTGTACATCGACGAAGGCGGAAGATTCCACAAAGGCAAAAAAGCCGGAAGCGAATCGCACGCCGAGGAAATCGGCCGCGACCTTGCCCGCATGCTCAAATCCGGAGGCGCGTGACATGGGAAAAAACGGCCATGTGACCCTGGTGGGCGCCGGCCCGGGCGATCCCGGCCTCCTGACCCTCGCCGGCAAGGCGGCGATTGAAAAGG